>NZ_ALKH01000017.1:0-89913 GCF_000286475.1 Streptococcus sp. BS35b | reverse complement strand
TCTGTCTTAGGTACTTCTTTTTGGTCAGCATCTGTAACTGCTTCTGCAGTACCGCCCTCTAGAGTACGATACAATTTAAAGAAGAGACTTGGGCGAACACTATCTGTTCCACCAGTCCAGACTTTATTAGCAGTTACTTTTGTTTTTGGAACCTCATAAGTGTTGGTTACTTGTGTCTTGTCTGCATTGTAAGAGACGACGTAGTTATGATCGTTAGATGCGACTTTCTCTCCTTCTTTCAAAGGAAGTTCAGTAGTATCTTGAAGCTCGCGAACAGAATAGATTAGTTTTGTTCCATCAACATCATACTTAGGAAGTTGTTTCGCCCACTTGTAAGTATAAACACCATTGGATTCTGTCACTTCTGGAGTATAGCTACCAGAAACAGGTTTAGAGTCCTCAATAGTCTGTCCTTCTTTATGGACATACAAACCGAGCTTAACTTTCTTATAATCTGCGGCTTTCCCACCTACCCAAGTCTTAGTAGCTTCAAAGTCAACTGTCTCACGTTTGTTGGAGATATTTAAAGGAACTCCCTCTTTTTTCATCTCTACTTCAAACTCTTGACTATTTGCAACATAACCTGACTTGGGTGCTTTTTCTTTTACAATGTATTGACCATCTAAGAGAACTGGAGAAAGGGCAACGCCATGTTCATCTGTCGTAATTTCAGCAACTTTCGTTCTATCACTCTTCTTAAGAATTTCAAAGACAACACCACTTAACTTCACAGTAGCATCTGCCTCATCATACTTGGTGATTTTGATTTTACCAGCAAGATCCGCTGTAACAGTTGCACCAGCTCCTTTAACGGATTTAACACTAGACTTTATAGTTGTACTACCAGTATCTTTTCCATCCCAAGATTTCCAACTTTTCTGAGGGACACCATCATAAGTTATCCCTGCACTGTTAACGACTTCCGTTCCATCTGCAGGATTAGTTGTACTATACTCTAAACGTAAAGTTTTGGTCCCTGTATTGGTTGGCAATAAAAGTTCAAATGAAGTACCACCATTTTTTAGGGTTAATAGTGCCGTATCATCTGGATTTGCTTGATAAACCGCTGGATCTGTCGTAACCTTATATTGATGACCAGAGGAAACAACATCTGCGTTGCTAGTGTCTTTTGTTTTATATTCTGCTTCAAAGAACTTAAAACTATCCACAAGATAAGTTGCTAGAGACCCCTTACTGGTGTCAATGCTATCATTTATCTTGACAACTTTTCCAGTTAAATTTTCACCAGCACGATTGATTCGCATCCACCATGACATGTGATCGGAAGTAGAATTTGTCCAACCACCCTTATAACCGATTTCGCCTTCAACTGGTACATCTTGGCTATCACTGCCATAAGGTTTAAAGGTAATTGTTTGATCTTTTCCTCCAGGCAAATGATACGTAACTTTATTCACTTCTCCAGTCGTTTTCGCTATTGAAGTAGTATTAAAAGTTCCCTTGATATTTTGTTTACCTTCAGCTTTTTCATTAAATGTAAAGGTTATTGTCTTCGTAGCACTACTTGCTGTAACTTGCCCTAGTACCTCTCCACTTACACTATCCTTTAATTCAAATGTCGCGTCAACTAAATCTAGACCATCTGGAGCTTTTACGGTAAAATAATCACCATTCTTTATCTCTCCTGCACCTAAATTAGGGAAACTGTACTCTCCATAATAGAGAACTCGTACCTCTTTTTGACCATTAGAATGCCAAAAAGTTGGATCAGCTGAGCCTGTATCCGAAGTACGTATTTCAACATTTGATAATGTAACCTTATCTGTCAAATCTTGCGCCTGTACTGGATTCGATAGAGCTATCGAGCCAAACAAAACTAGAAGTGGCGTTAAAATATAGAGCCACAATTTTTTTAATTTCATGATTTTTCCTTTCTAAATAATTAAAATGAATTGAACAGTGTATTATCTCCCTTAATAAGCAACACCCCTTTCAATCGTAAGATTTATTGATACAATATCTGCATGATTTATGCAGAAATGATGCAATTACGATATTGATTTTGTTCAAGAGCTATTTTTAATCTTTAGCAAAGATATCACTACCCTTAGTCAGTGTAGAAATATAGCAAAATATCACTTCTATTATACGATAATTACTGATTATAGTCTAGTAATTTGCATAAATTAATAGACTAGCTTCCACTTGGATCAATACAAGGTATTCAGCTTATATAAAAATAACTAAAATCGTCTTACAATGAAATATGTACTATCTTAACTTTATCAACCGCCTTTACTTATCATTGATTTTCTCTCCTCTGAAATATGAATCAAATAAATAATATGTGATAAATCAATCACTTTAAAAGCAAAGAAGGATTATATTATCATTAACCGTTCTAATAAATCGCCAAAGCACTTCTAAATAAACACAGCTCTTACTTTAAAGGAGAGGTCTTATATACTAGAACTATGATTGTGGATGCCCACTTACTGAAAGCAATCAGACCTAATATTAAAAATATAAGGCCATCTGAGGAATCCAGTAGATACTATTAATCTAAAAAGATCTCTCACGAATTTGTAAAGTTCTTGGATTATATAGATTAAAAAAATATAAAACAAGAACTAACTCATGTTATTGAACAGTATATAAAAGAAATAGAATGGGGAAGTTTATAAAGAGAAAGTAAAGAATCATCGGACTAGAACTATTAGCTTAATGCCCCATTACTAAAGTATAGCTTTTCCTTAAATCAAATATCTCAAGGTCATTTTTCTGCTATCACAGATGTTAAACCATTTAAATTTAATTTCAACATGGCAACCGCCTAGTGAAAACCTTTACAATTCAGGATATCCTTAAATTATGCTAGGTATGAACATTTAGAATGTCAATAGAATCAACCCGTCAATGATTTCTGCTTAGATAAATTCATAACTTATTGTTAAAAGTCGCATCTATTCTCTGAAAAAGGCTAAAGAATCGAAAGTGAGAAGACTTATTCAAGGGAACTTCTAAACGAGTATAGATAAGAAATAGAGAGATACCATAAATAAACCGTCTCGGTTTATAAGGTGGCAATTTCATAGGAACTACCTCAGAAATAGGGAACTAGAAACGTTTCATCTTTTCATTGTTCAAAAGGGTAGTATGAATTCTTTGCGAAGTTCTCGTCGTGTATCGGCTCCAAAATAATTTATCCAAGGATTTAGTTCCGTATAGTATTACATCCTTTTAGTCTTATTTTAATCAATTTATTATAGTATCATGCCCTATAGTAGCTTGTTCAAGATTTTATAAAGACATAAAATTCTTCTCAGATTTCTGAAATATCTCAAATTTAATAATTCCCCATAAGAGTACCATCATGCCGTGCCTGAACTATTACTTTTATTATATTATTGATGTTCTAGAAATCAAAAAGAACACCTCGAAAGGTGCTCTCTGTAAGTATAGTAATTCTTTCGAATTAACGTTTACTAAATTGTGATGCTTTACGAGCTTTCTTAAGACCTGGTTGGGGCATCACTTATTTCATCTAATTTCAAAATTCTTTAAAATCAATGTTCTCACTAGTTTTCAGAAAATAAAATTTCAACTAATTTCAATCAATTGCATCAAAATAAGGTAAATTTTCGTCAAAAATAAGTAAAAATCGAACCAGAATATCAAAAGTTTACCTTATTTGGTTTTTACAGACAGAAGTCAAGCAGACATTCACTACTCGTCAGTTATGACGAAAAATATTGATTTAAAGTGATTTTTGAAATTTAGAATTTCGATGTGTTACTGTAAAAATCAACCAAATGACTACATTTTATGAGAAATAAATTTAGAAGTTAATATATACAAAATCTCTTTTATCAATTTTAGAAAATGAATACTTTGATAACCTGTTCAAATTTTATAAAGAAATTCAATTATTATTGAGAGATTTAAATTCATTAAAACTAATAATTTCAAATGGAAATTCCACAAAGTTTGATTTTATTAGTTTATTTGTAATGAAATATGATTTTAATGAGTATCTCTCTTCTAATCCGATATTTCTACAAATTACATCTAGATTCTCTTCAAAATACTCTACTCGCCGTTTGAACTTTAGTCCTTTGGCCTTTCCCCCAAAAAAGTATTCTTTTTGATCACCCATACTATCTTTCATAGTCTGACTTAAACGCATATATTTAACTTCAAATAATAATATTTCTTTCAGCTTATTGTCTATCACAATTAGGTCGTAATCTCCTAAATTTCTAGGATGATTTCCTTTAATATCTAATTTATATAATTCTTGATCAATATGAGTAACGTACCTATTATCTTTAAATAAGCCCTTAAGATTTTGGACTATCTGTTGTTCGTAAAATTTTTTCCAACTATTTATTGTATTTAGCGTATTTTGCATACCAATATCATATGGTAAAATGAAGTTCATCATTCCCTCTGTCCAATCTTTTGCCAACCTATCAAGAATAATAGGTGAAAAAATAATGCTATTATGATTAACAATAATAGGTTTAGCAGAAAATTTATTATCTCTTTTCTTTTTCTCCCATATTGGAATTACTCCATTAGTAGTAATTTTCTTCTTTTCTATAACTAAGAATTTCAAAACACCATAAAAGATTTCAATTGAATAGTCCGAATTCTCTTCAAAATATTTAGCCAAATCTTCTATTTTACCTGTTACAACATTTCCTTTTACAGTCAGTAATTTTTGATTTTTTAATTTTAAAATATGACTATTACTTGAAAATATGGAGAGGAAACAAATAAAAGAATCAAAATCAACTTTCGTATCTTGAAAGAACGATTTCTTAACCAGATCAATTATATTATTGTCAATTTCCTTATCTCTACTTGCGTATTCACCATATTTATACTTGATTTCTATCATTTCATCAACAAATTGTAAGTACTTTTCCGTTTCTGAAATATCTACAACATAATTATCTTCAATCTCTAACTGAAACCAATTGCTAGCACCATACGAATAGGCATCAGAAAGAAGTTGAAAATCTAATATGTATTTCCCATAAGCAATCAATTCATCAACAATATCATCACTTGGAATTAATGCGTCATCATCCCTTTCTGTTACTAAATTCTCTTCAATAAGATATTCTAATATTGGTTTATAAACGCGGGCCTCTTCACGTAAATCAATCGTTTGTTCTCGAAATTTATTTAATTTAACAGTTTGAAGATTTCCGTTATCTGAAAATGTAGTTAATCTTCTGCGGTGGATATCAATATTAAAAATAATTAAAGATAATATATTTTGTAGTTTAAGTATCAAGTCATACTGATTATACAATGACATCATAGAAACTAAGTCTTCGCGTATTTTATTTCTAAAACATCTTACGATAGCAACTATGTCTGATTCACAATATATACCTGGCTCTAATCCAAGTTCTTTAATGATGTTAGCAATACTTTTCCTGACTCTTTTAAAAGAATAGTTTTTAGGAGCTGAGAATTCTAAATGAGGCTGAATAAAATATTCAACCCTAACTTCAAATAAGCTTGAAGTTCGTTTCTCATTGTCTGTTTCTTTAATTTTTTCAAATAACAAAACTCTATCCTTAAAAAGGAAACCGTCTAGTAAATTTATTAGAATTGTATTTTCAAATTCCAATGTTGATTTGGAAAGATTATCAGCAAATATTTTATTCCATCTAGGAGCTAATAAAGTTATCTGATATTTGGAATTTTTAACAAAAACTATTTTATTAAAATAGTTCGTTTCTTGTATCGGACATCTAGAATTAGCATTTCTATCAAGCACAGACTTAGATACTAAATTAATCTCCATAGTTTCTTTTTCATAGTTTGATAAAATTACTTCTTTATTATGACATAAAGCATTTAAAACAATTTCGTTAAAAGATTTTATTTGTTCGTAATCATAGATATTTATATCTTCTAAAATAAAATGTAACTCCCGATATATAATTCTTTTATGATTCTCTGAAAATATATCAATTGATCCAAGATGAGCTTTTGAAATAAGTGACAAATCAGTTTGTTCCCTATCAACTATTTTCCAACCATGAATATTATAAAACTCTCCCCCTATTTCAAATGGATAGTTTAATACAATTTTATCAAACGTTTCCATATTATAATGAACACTTTCATAGGGT
Organism: Streptococcus sp. BS35b; assembly: GCF_000286475.1. Classification (NCBI taxonomy): domain Bacteria; kingdom Bacillati; phylum Bacillota; class Bacilli; order Lactobacillales; family Streptococcaceae; genus Streptococcus; species Streptococcus sp. BS35b. Next base: position 83,797 of record NZ_ALKH01000017.1, on the reverse strand, counting down.
AAGAAAGCCATATTTACATTCAAAGCACCATCATTAATCATCTGATTTGATGATTGCCACATTCGAAATAAAGCATCTCCATTGGAGAAAGACATAATTCTATCTTGATTATTGTTATAAGCTATAAAAAAATCAACGATTTCTTTTATTGAATTCGCATTGTTAATTATTCCTATAATACTACTTGCATTTAATACATATTCATCATCATCTCCAAATACGAATGTTTTAGTGATATTTGGAGATATACTCTTGGTGTCAACTCCAACAAAAATAATATTGCTCTGGGACTTAAACTCAAATCCTCTAACTTCTCCATCTTGACAAAGACCTGCTATCTGGTAAGTATTATCAATAATTCCTTTTTTTAAGTGATCTGAAATTTTATTTTGGCTTGGCTCTAAAACAATTAATTTATCTTCATTTAAAAATGCCAATGTATTTTTTAAATCAATCTTTTCTTTAGCCTCTTTGTTAATTAACCTCAGATTATAAAATGAATTTCCTTCTCGTTCAAAGAATTTTGTAAAATTACAATTTAGTCTGCTCCAGAAGCTTAACCAAATAGATTCTTCAAACTTTGATTCCTCTATTTCGCTTTCTATTCTCTCCATAAAACAATCTTTCATAACTGGTAAAAATATGGGAAAGTTATTAATAGGAGTAAATAATGGATATAACTCAGCATTATTACTTTTGAATGTTTTGAAATACTGGGCAAGTTCGTTATCATAAAAAAGCTCATGATTTTGATATATAAAATTGAAATAACTCTCAGGTGGACATTCAAAGTTTTCTTGAGTAAACTCACTTTTAAATGGTTCTAAGGATGAAATAATTAAATCTTCATATTCAAGTATCTCATACCATATTTCTTTGAATTGCTTAAAATCATGCACTAAAGATTCTATTACAAATGAAGTTTCATAAGTATCTTCATTGCCATTTCCTATAAATATTTTATGAAATCTATCATTTGAATAGAACCTTACATTTCCAGTATCAATAGGGAAATCTTCTTTTGGGTATTCAGGTATATAATACTCAATTGCTTTTTTATAAAAGTCTACAAATTTGCTGTATGAATCTATTTTAGTAGTCCCTAAAGTCTTACTTTCATTATTAATAAAATCTCTATTCAATTTATCTACTATTCCTAAAAATCTCCTATTTGGAAACCATGAAGTAATAGAGTAGATAACTTTAGATAAAGATTCAATGTCATATTCTAATAAAAAAGAGTTAGTCATATTTTTCCTCATAGGCTATCAATTTTATCTCCCAAATGTAATCAGAATGTTGAAAGAAATCTAGCTTTCTAAACATCTATCTGCGAATAAATTAAATTCCTTAGAATTATACAACTTCTTAAATTAGCCGTCAATTTATTTCCAGTTAAAAACCTTATCTAATTTCTTAATACATTATAATTATTATTTTTTATACTAATAAATCCTGTAATTACTATGATATTGGTAACCTAAAACATATGTTTAGTTTCTGTCTAGAGAGTTAAATAGGCAATTTTATTGTTTTCTATAAACATATTGGACATAATTATTCATGAAATTTTCTTACTTCTCGAGCTAAATAGCTATCTGGATGTCTTTTTATAAAATATCTTTCTCTTGCAAATCCATTGTTTCCATATTGTAAGCTTTTATAAATCAAAGGTCTCAGGAGCTCTTTATCTCCTGTTTGTATATATTCTAAGATCTCATTGCCATATTGGTATTTTTTGACATAACCTAAATAATTACCTTGCCAATGAGAATTTTCTTCTCTAAAACTTTGGAAACTACTCATTAAATGAAGTAATTTTTCTGTCAGTTCTAATATATATGTTGCGTATATGACATCTATATCTTCATAATCTAAATATTCATCAGTATACTTACTCAGAACGTTATTAATGTTATCCTTATTTAGACCGTTTAACACATTATCATTCCATACTTTATTACCATATTTTTTTCTAATTTCAACCGATTCCATATCACCTTGGTACAAACGCATCTCCTGTTGAATTGAAATTATTGATTCTAAACTTTGATAAGTACTATTTTCATGAATATATTTTTCTTTATAGCCGTAATAACTGCCATCATTAATGAATTTATCTATTTTTTTCTTTAAAATTTCATTGTAAAATTCATTCAGATAAACATCAATAAATGCTATTTTATTGATGTTTTTTGAATCATTTTTTACACGTTCTTCATAAAATTCCCAAAATAAGGTACTAATATTAAGAACTTTTTCTGTAGCCCGAAAAATACCTGTCATAAATAATTCATAATGCTCTTCAAAAAGTATCCCATATACTTTTTGAACATCAACAACCTCTAATCTTATTTTTTCGAATTCAATATTAAGTGGCATATAACCCAAAACTATTCTCCATAGATTGTCATCATACGACTCAAAAAGAATATCTAAAATAATAATAGATGATAGGAAGGATTTAAGTTTCCAATGTTCGGAACGATCACCAAAGCAAATTTCATCATAAGATTTAAACATTATATTACGCGCTATATATTTCTTTTTTTCATTACTAACTAAACCTAATTTTGTGCCATATTCATCCAACTTACAATTGTTCAAAACATCTTCTATTGCATTAGGAGTATAAAGATATGGATTCTTTGAGGTTACCATCCCTCTTCTAATAAGGCTAATTAACGGAGAATTGCTTGAAGAAATCTCTCTATTCGTAAGTTTTTTATATTTCTTATTTATTTTCCTTTCTTGACCTGTATACCAGTAATACTCTGTTGAAGCCCTTGACTTACGTTCCTCATTTATAATTTTAATTTTAGAATCTAGCCTCAATGAAGCACAATCGATAAAATACTTCTTTGTCCTTTTAAAAATCATACTCTTCCTTTTTATAACGTGGTGTTTTTTAGTTGTTATTTTATAAAAATCACCTTAATTATACCACGTTTTTAACTTTATAATGTAATTATCCCTATTTCAATGGAAAATTATGAAGTCCAAAGGTGCACCAAAGGACGGATTGAAACTCAGAACATAGCTACATCTTCAGGTATTCGCTATGTCAAATGTTTCACTGTTTCTTTGGTGTGTTTTTTTCATACTTAGCTCGGTAAACGACTGTGTTTCTATTCCGTCCAAGGACGGAAAGGAAGTAAAATGACATATAAAAGTGTAATAGAGGAATTATATTGCAAACTGTTAGGTATAGAGCTCAAGAGAATACTTAATGAGCGAGAAATGTTACAAAATCAAATTGGATATGAAACAGCTGAGGGGGAAGTTGAGTTATTATCCGAAACAACAGTTGGACAAATTCTAAAGGGAAAAAGAAATATTAGTTTTAATGCTTCGTTAGCTTTTCAGACCAGTTTAGATTATAAAAATCCTAGGGAATTATTTTTCCCGAGTATTGAATTCGAACTACTACTTATTGAAAATATAATATCTACAATTTTGATAGATCCTACTTTTGAAAATACTTTTCTAAAAAAGTTAATAGCAAAAAAATTTTCCAATGTCTCAAAGAAAGAAGTATCGCAAATCATTGAAAAAAATAAAAAAATTTTTCTAGACTCCTTATCAAGCTTTATTTCAGATTTTCCAGAAGAAGAAACATCCTATCAAATTGCTGAAAAAATAACTGATTGGTTATCTGAATTTGCCTGCCTCATATCACAATTTTAAAGATAGACTGTCATAAAAACTGACAGTCTACTTCATGAAATTACGTTAAACTAAGATTGTTCTTAGCTAAGACAAATAATCAAATACGAGGTAAATCTAATGAAAACACGCAATCGCAAAGGTGGCTACTCAGTCAATACTGCTAACGAATATATTGACAACAAGCAGGGCATTCTCTGCTTGAGCACCGAACTAGAAGCACAAATTAAATTTGAAGACGGCCAACCAACAGGTGAAATCATTGCTTATAAAGCTTGGTTCTCACAAAAAGGACTTCCGCCCTTTACCGTCAAATTTGAATCCGAAGTGGAGCTACCATCTTATATGGCATTGGTACAGTTTGATAATCTTCAAGCCTGCGAAGTTGGCTTTAACGTCTACTTCAAAGCTGACAATCTCAAGGAGGTCAAATAATGACGAATAGAGAACTGGGACAATATCTGCTCCAAAGCCTCAATATGGGACTTGGGAGCATTATGCAAGGAGAAACCAGCTATACTAATAGCTTTGACTGCAAAATTATGGACGAAGGGTTCCTCTTTCTTCCTCGTTTGCCAGCTGGTTATATCATTGATGATGAACTCTATCAGAAAATTTTCCTGATTGCGAATGCTGCTCTTTATCCTCGCTTCACTCTTCTCAAACAAAATTCAGCCTATTTTATGGCACTAGATACAAATGATATTCATGTCCAGCGTGGGCTCTTCTTCCCTTGGACAGCAGGCGTTTCTGAACGCCTAGTGATTCCTGATCTGGATGAATTCACGACAAAACAGAAGGGAAATCTTATTCCCATCATGAAAAATCTTACTCTTGACTTTAACAAAGTAACTTCTATGGCTATCGCTGGGAACAGCGGATCAGGTAAATCTTATGCTCTAACCTATTTTCTCAATATGCTCAAAAATATTTCTGACTTGATTATTGTAGACCCTAAATTTGATACGCCTAGCCGTTGGGCTCGTGAAAATGGAATTGCCGTTCTACACCCTCAGAAAAATCGCTCTAAATCAGACTTTGTTTCAGAAATCAATGAGAACCTAAGCGCCTGCTTGAATCTTATTCAACAGAGACAGGAAATTCTCTATGATAAGCCAGACCATCCATTTGAACATTTAACTATCGTCATTGATGAAGTACTTGCATTAACCGAGGGAGTCAATAAAACCATCAAGGACTCTTTCTTTTCGCTTCTATCTCAAATTGCTTTGCTTGGGCGAGCTACAAAAGTCCATCTTTTTCTAGTCAGTCAGCGTTTCGACCATACATCTATCCCAATTTCTGTTCGGGAACAATTAAATGTCTTAATTCAAATTGGTAATATCAACAAGAAGACAACGCAATTTCTATTCCCTGATTTAGACCCTGAAGGCATTGTTATCCCTATTGGAAAAGGAACTGGACTTATTCAGATTATTGATAATGAACATCCTTATCAAGTTTTACCTCTCCTTTGTCCTACCTATTATACAAAGAAAGGCATTCTGTAACCTATGAAAAAAACTTTCTTTCAAACGACTTACAACCTAAATGCGAACTTAATAATCCTTGCGTTGCTTAGCTTTCTCTTTAAGATTGGAATCAACTTACTTATTCAAATGTTAGAAACCACTAAACTCTCTGAAATGCAAGGACTTTTTACAACAATACTAGATAAGTTGACTGCTCTTGAACATTACATTCAACTATTGTCATTCTGCCTTATTCTCATTCCTACTCTTTTGGTTAGCATTGAGTTAGTTCAAAGATTTTTAAAAGATTCATTATGGAATTATTTCAAGTCTATTTACCAGACTTCTAGAATGAGACAATTTCTGAAGCAAGATGAACAATATGAATCAATGAATACAATTGAGAATCAGACCGTTACTCGCATCAACCCCATTTTAAAAAGTTTCAATCACTCTGTCTTAGGGTGTACAGTAGATGTAAGAAAAGAAAACGTCACTGTCTTACTTGCCATTCCAAGAACTCAACAGGCTCAGAAGTTACTGAAAGAAATGGAAGATGATATCAAGGAAGAAATTTCAAACAGAAATCCACACTATTATTTTTCTTCACCCCATCGAAAAGGTAATACACTTTGGTTTACAGGAACTAAGAGATAAAGGAAAATATGGGGCTTGGCTCACATAGTGAAAGCCAATAGCCCCGTATTTTCAAAATCATCTATTCACGTGTAATGGGGTTACTACGACCCCCATTACACCAATAATCATCAATCATAGAAAGGAAATAAATGGCTAAAGAAAAACGCTCGAACAAGTGGGCTTTCCTTCTTTATCAGGAAAGTGCCCCTGAGCATTATCTGGATGTTTTAGAGAACATGCATATCCCCTTTGTTCTCAGTCCATGGCACGACAAAGACATCAACAAGGAAACGGGAGAATTTAAAAAAGCTCACAAGCATGGAGCATTATATTTTGATTCACTCAAAAGCTATTCTCAAGTTTCCGAATTACTAATTAAGAACCTCAATACACCGGCCCATGTAGAACCTGTTATGTCTCCTAAAGGAATGTATGACTACTTCACTCATGCAGAAAATCCTGAAAAGACTCTGTACGATATCAATCAAATTGAAACTGGTTGTGGCTTTGAGCTAGATAAATTTCTTATCAGCAACAACAGTGACGAATTTCTTTTAATGGTAATTGATATGATAGAAGAACATAATTTTACAGAATTTAACAACTTAGTAAGATACGCTAGAAAAGAAAATCAGCAGTTGCTAAGTTTAGTTATGGATAAAACTTACTTCTTTGCAAAATATCTGGACTCACGCCGTCATTCTAGATATGGGAAGGAGGATAACGAATGCAAGTAATCCTACCAGATGAGCAAATTCACCAAATTCAACTATTACTATCCAATCTTATTCAAAAAGAAATTAAACAACAATTAGAAAAAAATCCTTTAAGTTGTCCCTATTTGAACAAACAACAGACTTGCGACTATTTAGGAATTTCCAACAACACTCTTGATTCATGGATTCAAAAGGGGCTTCCATCCATCAAAATTGGAAAAACAATTCGATTCCACAAAGAATCTATTGACCGCTGGCTAAACAGTAACAACTAGAAAAATCAAGATTTTTATTTTATAATGGTCATGATATTTTCTGGTTCGATATAAAGGAGAATATCATGACTATCGGTAAGACAAAAAACGGAACTTACCGCTTAAAAGTCTATATACCATTAGAAGCACGAATGCCTCTTGGCATCGTTAATAATAACTATTATGATAAAAGGTTTAAAACAAGAAAGGAGGCACGACAAGCAGAGATAGACTTACTTACGAAGTTAAACCAAATTGAAGATAATGCGTTTTCGGGACTAGGCAAAGAAGATATTCTTTTCTCAGACTTCTATACTAATATTTGGTGGGAATCCTATAAAGCAGGACAAACTACATCTACTTCGAAGCCACCAAGCAGGTCAACAATTGCTAATACCAAAACATGTTTTGAAAAGCATATACTACCACTTCTTGGCAACTATACGATTCAATTTTTAAACCAAAATAAACAGGTTATTCTAAATTTGATGACGGCAAAAGCCAACGAATATGCCAACTTCAAAACTTTACGAAGTTACGTTATTTCTATTTTTGATTGGGCAGAAGAACTTGAATATATTGAAGCAAATAGAGTTGCAAAAACTTTAAGACGAATTAAGGCTGTTAAAAAAATTCAACTTGCAGAATCAAAACGTGATGAAGATTTATATTTAACTCATGAGCAACTCCAAGAATGGTTCTCAGCTTTTAAAGAAGATTTAGAAAACGATAAAATATCACTCAAAGATTACGTCCTTTTCTATCTCACTTTTTTCCTTGGAGATAGAAAATCAGAAACATATGCTCTCCAGTGGAAACATATCGACTTTTCAAAATCTCAGATTCAGTTAATTCAGGCTTTAGATAGATATGGACAAGTAAAATCTACCAAAGGAAATAAAAAAACTATCTTTTCTATTTCTAGCGACTTGCTTCAACTTCTAACCTTATGGAAAAAACAACAAAAATATGAACTAGCAAAGTTTGGTATCATCACTAATCCAGAACAATTCATCTTCACTTACATAGATACCAGAGAAAATATCAATAAACCTTTACACTCTGACTATCTCAATAATAAGATGAAAACTATCAGAAAGCGACACCCAGAGCTTACACACGCTACACCACATAAACTACGTCATACGGGAGCAACACTCGCTAAACAGGCAGGAATGAGCTTAGAGGCTATTTCCGAAGCTCTAACACATAGCGACACAGGTACAACACAGATTTATGTCAATACTTCTAATGTAGTCCCTGTGGCAGTCGGTGAATTTGCCTTAAAGTCTCTAAAACAATGAGGTGAAAATAAGGTAAACTTTGAGGTGAACTTTTTCAAAAAACATAAAAAAAGCACCCATGAGGTAAACTCTTGAGTGCTTTGAAACGTTGATATAATCGTATTGATTAACGTTTTGAGAATTGTGATGCTTTACGAGCTTTCTTAAGACCTGGTTTCTTACGTTCAACTTTACGTGAGTCACGTGTAAGAAGGCCTGCGCGTTTCAATGAATCGCGGAAGTCTGGGTCTACTTGAAGAAGGGCACGAGCGATACCGTGACGGATAGCTCCTGATTGACCAGCGTATCCACCACCTACAACGTTAACGAAAACGTCGTATGAACCTACAGTTGAAGTAACTGCGAATGGTTGGTTGATAACGAGACGAAGGTCAGCGTGTGGGATGTACTCTTCAACATCTTTTTTATTAACAGTGATTTTACCAGTTCCTGGAACAAGGCGAACGCGTGCAACAGCGTTTTTACGACGTCCAGTACCTGCATATTGTGCTTGTGACATACTTTATTGTTCCTTTCCTTAGATAAGTCCTGAAATATCAAGAACTTCTGGTTGTTGTGCAGCGTGAGTGTGCTCAGCTCCAACGAATACTTTCAATTTCATACCTTGAGCGCGTCCAAGAGTATTGTGTGGAAGCATACCTTTAACTGATTTTTCGATCAAACGTACTGCATTTTTAGAACGAAGTTCACCAGCAGAGATTGATTTCAATCCACCTGGGTGGTTCGAGTGAGTGTAGTAGATCTTATCAGTTGCTTTTTTACCAGTCAATTTAACTTTTTCAGCATTGATAACGATTACGAAGTCACCTGTATCAGTATGTGGTGTGAATGTTGGTTTGTTTTTTCCGCGAAGTACGCTAGCAACAACTGCTGAAAGGCGTCCAAGAGGTACATCAGTTGCGTCAACAACGTACCATTTGCGTTCTACTTGGCCTGGTTTAGCCATGAATGTAGTTTTGTTCATGATTTCTCCTATATGAATATCGTTTTTGTTTACAGGGCGGATGTTCCGGTCCGCGGGGTATTTGAAAGGTTCCGGGGCCTTGCAAATGGGGTAAACAATACCGTCTACTATCATACCAAATTTTACTACTAAAAGTCAATAGATATGAAAAATATTTTTGCCGATTTCAGTGTTTAACATCTAGAAAAACCTCGCTTTTGCGAGGCTCTCCTATTTATAAGCTAAGGCACGTTTAAAGGTTTTCCAGATTCCCAAATCATCTGTTTGAAGGACTAGACTAGCATACATGCGTCCGATAAAGGCTGTTGCAATGACTGCAAAAACAACCGTTATAGCAAGTGAAATCCAAGCTTCTAGACCACTTGCATACCCATTTATAGCTCTAAATGGCATAAAGAAGGTCGAGATGAAAGGAATATAGGAACCAATTTTCAGAACTAAATTGTCACCAGCAGCACCTAGAGCAGTCACTCCAACGAATCCTGCTATAATCAAGATCATCAATGGTGACAAGGCTTTCCCTGAATCCTCAGGACGAGAAACCATAGAACCTAGAAAGGCTGCTAAAACAACATACATAAAGAGACTAACCAAGACAAACAATAAGGTATTGAGCGAGAAGGCATCTCCTAGATGATTTAAAATACCAGATTGAGCCAAGATTGGTAGGTCTTTAAAGAGCAGAATGGCAGCAAGTCCACCCACGACGTAAATTCCAATATGAGTCAAAATCACAAGGAGCAGAGCCAGCATACGAGCGTAGAAATAATGGCTAGCTTGAATACTAGAGAAGACCACTTCCATGATTTTGGTTCCTTTCTCGCTAGCTACTTCCTGAGCAGTGACGCTAGCATAGGTAATCAAGATCATATAAAGGAAAAATCCTAGGCCCAATGCCGCCATGTTCTGCACTGTTTTTTTATTTTCTTTAGCTTCATCAATCTTCTCTGTATAGTCAACAGTTTGACTCAAGTATTTTTCCTGCTCTTGAGACAAATTAGCCGCCGAACGATTCAGTTGATATTGCAGTTCATTTAGCTTATTGGTTATAGCCAGCTTGATGCCACTTTCAAGAGAAGTTTCACCGTGATAGACGGCCTTGAGAACACTGTCCTCTTGGTCAATGGTTAGGTAACCCTTGATTTTCTCATCCTTGATAGCAACCTGGGCACTAGCTTCATCCTTATAATCAAAGTTGATGCCATTGGTACCCTTGAGTCCCTCAGCTACAGATGGCACTGTTGTTACTACTGCTACCTTGCTATTTTTAGCCATCGAAGAATTTTGGAGATAGCCGATTCCTACAGACAATCCTAAAAAGAGGAACGGTGAAATCACCATAAAGAAGAAACTCCACGACTTGACATGTCGAAGATAGGTTTCCTTCATTACAACCCACATATTTCTCATACTTCCACCCCTGATTCTAGTTTAAAGATTTCATCGATTGTTGGAGCTTGTTGGTCAAAGGTCGCGATGTATTGACCTTGAGTGAGGATGGGGAAGAGTTCCCTTCCAGCACTCTCATCATCGAGGATCAATTTCCAACTGCCTTGCTTAGTCAAGCTCACCTGTTTGACATGAGGAAGGTTTTCCAGTTCTTCCTTGCTTTGTTCACTTGAAACAAAAAGACGTGTTTTCCCATATTGATTACGGACATCCTGAACAGGTCCATGCAAGACCACACGCCCATCACGAATCATCAGGATATCATCGCAAAGTTCCTCAACATTGGTCATGACATGGTCAGAAAAGATAATGATTGCACCGCGCTCTTTCTCTTTTAAGATGACCTGCTTGAGCAACTCAGTATTGACTGGATCCAAACCACTAAAAGGCTCATCCAAGATAATCAAGTCTGGCTCATGGATTAGGGTGATAATCAACTGAATTTTCTGCTGATTCCCTTTGGAGAGGCTCTTGATTTTGTCGGTCAATTTCCCCTTCACTTCCAATTTCTCCATCCATTGAGGGAGTTTTTCCTTGACTTCTTTAGCATCCATGCCTTTTAGAGTCGCCAAGTAACGAACTTGCTCAAGGACTGTCAACTTGGGCATGAGGCTGCGTTCCTCAGGCAGATAACCAATCCGAGCATAGGTTTCCTGACGAATCTCCTGCCCATCCAGACTGATCTCTCCTTGATACTCTAAAAATTTCAACATACTGTGGAAAATCGTTGTTTTCCCAGCACCATTCTTCCCGACCAAGCCCAGAATCCTTCCTGGACTTGCCTGAAAATCGACACCAAACAAGACTTGCTTGGGACCGAAACTTTTCTCTAGATTTCTTACTTCTAACATTTTCCACCTCCGAGATATGTTGCACTTATTATACTCCTTTTTGATAGCCTTTACAACGATTTATGTCCATTTTATCGGATTATAAGTAGCAAAAGTATCCTATCTCTAATAAATTTTAAGTGCTTCAGTGATATCTTTAGTATAACTCATTAAAGACTTTCTGAGATGGCTTCCTCCTCAACTATCGCTTTTCTCTTCTGAACTGTCCTTTTGAAACTAAAAATCCACCCCGAAGGATGGATTGATGAGTTAACGTACTTCTGCATTGACTTTTTCTTCGAGTGATGCTTGGATTTTCTCCATGTAGCGTGCGACTTCTTCGTCCGTTAAGCTGTCTTCTGGATTTTGGAAGGTTAAGCTATAGGCCATTGACTTCATGCCAACTCCCAGTTTTTCGCCTGAGAAGACGTCAAAGAGTTTGATATCTGTCAAACGTTTCACGCCTGCAGCTCGGATAGCATCTACAACTTCTTGGTGAGTGACTTCTGCCTTGAGAAGTAGAGCAATATCACGACTAACCGCTGGGAATTTGGTGATTTCCACAAATGGAGTAGCTGGTTTAAGGGCAGTTTCGATGGCTGAAAGGTTGAGCTCCGCTACATACGTTTCTGGAATATCATAAGCCTTAGCAGTGACTGGATGCACTTGGCCAAGGAAACCAAGAACTTGGTCACCGAGCGAAATCACGGCTGTACGTCCTGGGTGAAGACTAGCAATCTCAGCTGTTGCTGTATAAGTCACTTCAAGTCCCAGGCGAGTAAATAATGCTTCAAGGATTCCCTTAGCATAGAAGAAATCAACTGGAACTGCTGCTGTTTGGAAGTCTTTTTCTGCAACCAATCCGGTTAAGGCAAAGGCGAAGCTGTTGATCTCGTTTGGAAGTTCTTCTTTTGGATTTCCTGTTTGTTCAAAGACTTTTCCAATCTCGTAAAGTGCCAAGTTTTTGTTCTTACGAGCCACGTTGTAGGCCACCGTATCAAGGATACCTGAGATCATATTTTGACGGAGGACAGAACGGTCCACTGTCATTGGCCACATGAGTTCTGTAAGGTTACTTGGTTGAGCCGTGAACTCAACTGCTTTTTCAGGAGTTGTTAGAGCGTAGGTAATGATTTCTGTCAAACCTGCCCCTTCAGCGATCGTACGGACTCGGCGACGCAATTTTTGTGTCGCAGTCAATTCACCAGCTGTACCATCGTCTTTTGGAAGACTGGTTGGCAAGCGGTCATATCCATAGATACGAGCGATTTCTTCAAAGAGGTCTGCTTCGATGGTAATATCCCAACGACGACGTGGAACGCTAACTGTAAAGCTATCTTCATTTCCAGAAAGACCAAATCCAAGACGACGGAAGACATCTTCAACATCAGCATAGGAAAGTTCCGTACCAAGGACACGGTTGACATCAGCCAGAGTTGAAGATACTTCTACATCAGAAGTATCAAGCTGGCCTGCTGAAACGATACCCTTACGCACCGTCGCACCTGCAAGTTCTGCAATCATGCTAGCTGCAGCATCCAAGGCCTCATCGACTGTTGCCACATTAATCCCTTTTTCAAAACGAGAAGATGATTCCGAACGAAGGTTAAGGCGTCCGCTAGTCTTACGAATGGATGTGCCATTGAAAACAGCTGCTTCTAACACAACGCGACTAGAATTTTCAGAGATTTCTGTAGCCTCTCCACCCATGACACCTGCAAGGGCTACTGGTTTGTCAGCCACAGTGATGACTAAGTCATTTGTTTCCAACTCACGTTCTTCACCGTCCAAGGTCACCAACTTTTCACCAGCACGCGCTTCACGCACACGGATGTCAGCCCCTTCAAAGGTATCCAAGTCAAAGGCATGCATAGGCTGACCAAAGTAGAGTAGGATATAGTTGGTCACGTCGACCACATTATTGATGGGACGGATACCTTCGTTCATGAGGAGATTTTGCAACCACTGTGGACTTGGTGCGATGGTCACATTGTCCAAGATACGGGCAGCATAGTATGGCGCCTTGTCTGTCTCAATGCCTACAGAAAGAGCGTCTACTGCAACTTCATTTGTTTCTGTCAGAGTAAATTCTTTAAAGTTAACGGCCTTGTCATAGATGGCTGCTACTTCGTGCGCTACTCCACGCATAGAAAGAGCGTCTGCACGGTTTGGCGTGATAGAAAGTTCGATGATTTCGTCATCCAAGTCTAGGTAAGAAAAGACTTCCTCACCTGGTACTGCATCTTCTGGCAAGATTTGAATACCATCTGCAAATTCCTTTGGTACAACTGAGTCAGAAATTCCCAATTCACCAAGTGAACAGATCATTCCGAGAGACTCTAAACCACGGATTTTCCCTTTTTTGATTTTGTAATTGTCCGCGATACGAGCTCCTGGAAGAGCCACCATGACCTTGATACCAGTACGCACATTTGGGGCACCACAAACGATCTGACGGGCTTCTTCTTCACCAACGTTAACCTGACAGACATGCAAGTGTGTTTCTGGCACATCTTCGCAAGACAAGACTTCACCGACGACAATTTTTGAGAGACCGGCAGCCGGTGATTCGACACCTTCGACCTCGATCCCTGTAGTTGACATTTTTTCAGCCAACTCTTGTGATGGCACATCAATGTCCACCAATTCTTTTAACCATTTATAAGATACAAGCATAATTCTGATTGTAAGATCTCACCAAGTAAGACCTTTTCAATTCCTTTCTTTTTCTTCGAGTCAGTCCTCACCTTCTCATCGAGAGAAAATGACTAGGACTGTATAGGACTGTGTTTCAGGTTTCAATCTTATTTAAACTGTTCTGAGAAGCGGACATCTCCTTGGTAGAATCCACGGATATCGTTAATTCCGTAGCGGAGCATAGCTACACGCTCTTGACCAAGACCAAAGGCAAAGCCAGAGTAAACAGTCGCATCAATACCACTCATTTCAAGGACACGTGGGTGAACCATACCAGCACCCATAATCTCGATCCAACCTGTTTTCTTACATACGTTACAGCCTTCTCCACCACACTTAAAGCAAGAAACATCCACCTCGACAGATGGCTCTGTGAATGGGAAATAGGATGGACGCAGACGAATCTGACGCTCTTCACCAAACATTTTTTGGACGATCAACTGAAGCGTTCCTTGAAGGTCAGCCATAGAGATGTTTTTCCCAACAACCAAACCTTCGATTTGGTGGAACTGGTGACTGTGGGTTGCATCGTCCGTATCACGACGGAACACACGTCCTGGTGAGATCATTTTCAAAGGACCTTTAGAAAAATCATGAGCATCCATAGCACGCGCCTGAACTGGAGACGTGTGAGTACGGAGTAAGATTTCTTCTGTGATGTAGAAAGTATCCTGCATATCGCGAGCTGGGTGATCTTTTGGAAGGTTCATACGCTCGAAGTTATAGTAGTCTTGCTCCACTTCAAAACCATCCACGACTTGGTAACCCATCCCGATAAAAATATCTTCGATTTCTTCACTGGTTTGTGTAAGAACATGACGGTGACCAACCGCAACAGGACGACCTGGAAGTGTTACATCGATGCTCTCACTAGCAAGTTGAGCTGCGACTTTCTTTTCTTCCAAGAGTTTCGCTGTTTCCTCAAAGGCTGCTGTCAAGACATCACGAGCTTCATTAACGTGTTTCCCGATGACAGGGCGCATTTCAGCCGATACATCCTTCATCCCTTTAAGGATTTCAGTAAGCGACCCTTTTTTACCAAGGACAGAGACACGCAATTCTTGCATCTCTTTTTCATTTTCAGCAGTAATCTGCTTCAAGCTAGCCAGCGTTTCTTCGCGAAGCGCTTTTAATTGTTCTTCAATAGTTGACATAATTCCTCCATCAGTCGCTCGTAGATAAAAAGAAAACCACATGCCAAAAACTCCACTCGGAGCGTTGACACGCGGTACCATCCGTTTCATCTGACAAGTCAGACCTTCATTTCTAAATCCATGCGCAAGTGAATTCACTCAGCTTTCATATAGAGAGCTTGCAGTCATGGCTCTCCTCCCTGATATACTTCCCTTGAGTTACTAGTCTTGCGGATTTCTATTCGATTACTACTTAGTTTATCAGATTTTTAGTTAAAAAACAAGTTAGATTAGACTAATTTCAATATAAAAAGGAACAAGACGCAGTGCACTATCTATTTGTAGGGCCTGTTTCATCTGCTTTCCTTTTCAATAAAAGAGTTGCTGCTTGATTAAAACCATCACACCAGTTATACCATTTTACTTCATACTTATCTTGAGCTAAGATACTGTCTTTTAAATCCAAAACAGAGTAAATCTTTCTTTCCTCGCAAGCTTGCGCATAGAGATAATACAGTTCATCGCCACCATCTCTATCCCACTCAGCAGAAATCGTATCCCTACCCGCCAATAAAGCCTGATAAGCCCTGTGATGCCCGTCTGTAATCAACAAGCAATCTCCGAAGGCAAGAACACTGATTGGATTAATATTGGGCATTTCTGCCGACTGATAAAGTATCTGGATATCTTGTAACTTCTTTTCTGATAAGTATAGTTGAGTCGGATGGAGAGCTTTTATGTCGACTTTCATTTCTTTCTCCTCAAGAGAATTCGATACTCACTTCTGCTTGCCTTTAAATCGCCATTGGAAGCGAAGCTTGTCATAGAAAGGAAATTCGATAAACAAGACTCCCAAGCCCACACAGAAACTGGCAAGAACATCTGTTGGGTAGTGAACTCCCAGATAGACCCGAGATAGCAGCACACTGACTAGGTAGACCCCAAGGACGATTTGCGCAATTTTTCTCCAAACCGGATCTTTAATTCGTTGACTGAGAATGACAATCAAAGTCCCTACCATCAGAGTCACTGCCAGAGAATGGCCACTTGGAAAAGAAAATCCCTTCTCCTCTACCAAGTGTAAAATAGCTGGCCGTGGGCGCTGGTAGATGTTTTTAAAGGACACGATTAAAAGACCAGCTATTGCTAGATTACCCGCCATGAAGAAGCTTTCTATCTTCCACTGCTTACGATAAAAGATAAAGGCTGCGATGGCCACCCAGGTGATAATCACTGGGATATCAATCAAATGCGTAAGGGCACGGAACAGAACTGTCAAATAATTTGGCAAGTCCCCACGAAGGGCAGTCTGAATCGGTTGATCAAAACCGACCAACGTTTCAGGATAGAACTTAACCATATAGCCAAGAAGGACGAAAAGTAAAAGGGCAAAACTGCCCTTCATTAAAAATGTTTGTTTATCTCTCATAATATTTTAAGGTTGGTTTTAAGAGGACATACAGCAACCAGAATGAAACGGCAAAGATTACACCCTCAATCAAGTTAAAAGGTAAAACCATGGTCATTAGGTAGTTGGAAAGTCCCAAAATTTTTCCAATATCAAAGTTGGCAAACTGCGCGTACAAAGGAACCGCATAGACATAGTTGAGAACCAACATGGCAGCAGTCAATCCAATAGTTCCTGCTAGAGATGCTAGTAGGAAACGAAGAGTGCTACGTTCCTTTTTCCAAATCAAACCAAAGGCGATAACAAAAACTCCCAAGGCTACGATATTCATTGGCAAACCAATGTAGGTATTCACTCCCTGGCTATTCAGAAGCAACTTCAAGAGTGAGCGAAGCAAGAGAATTCCTAGTGCAGCTGGCAAATCCATCACCACCAAGCCCACAAGGACTGGCAAGATACTAAACTCGATCTTGAGGAAGGCCGCCGCTGGCAAGAGCGGAAAGTCAAAGTACATCAGCACAAATGAAATGGCTGATAAAATCGCAATGGTCGAAAGTCGACGTGTGTTTGTCATAACAGGTTCCTCCAATTTTCTATAAAATCAGAAGAAGTTGGAAAGGATCCCTCTATCTATTCTCACTTTTTATATCCCAAAAGTTCCCTCTCACTCTTTTGAGCAAGCGGTTGCAATTCATCTATAAACTCATCAGAACAGACAAAGCTATTCTTTCGTCTTCTCCCATCCAGACTATACTGTCGGTTGTGGAATCGCACCACATCAGCTTGCGCTCGCGGACTTCTTTAAAGGGAAGGAAATAGAGATTTTTCTTTTAGACGAGGCGACAAGCTACAGGCATAACTTCCAGTTAGGCAAAACTTGTCAACAAAGTTTTAAAGGAAAAATTTTTTCCTAATGATACTCAATGAAAATCAAAGAACAAACTAGGAAGCTAGCCGCTGGCTGTACTTGAGTACGGCAAGGCGAAGCTGACGTGGTTTGAATTGGATTTTCGAAGAGTATTAAAGTCACCGCCGGTCGGGAATTACACCCAGCCCTGAAGACCCTTTAATCATAACAAAAAACGCTTGCAAGTGCAAGCATTTTGATTATTTCAATTTATCTGCTTCATAGGTGTGAACAAGCTCAAGACCCGCAAAATTCTGCTGACGAAGAGCCTCATAGACAATCATGCAGACGGTATTAGAAACATTAAGACTGCGGACGTGTTCATCGTTCATAGGAATACGGAGAGCTTTCTCAGGATGCTCGCGCATAAAGTCCTCAGGCAAGCCCTTGTCTTCACGTCCAAAGAGAAAATAATGGTCTTCGTCAGTCGATAAATCTACCTCAGAATACACTTTCTCAGCAAATTTCGAAATCAGATAGAGTTTTCCCTTCATCTGAGACATGAAATCTTCCAAGCTGTCATAAAAATAAATATCTAACTTATCCCAATAATCTAATCCAGCTCGCTTCATCTTGCGATCATCAATAGGAAATCCCATCGGTTTGATGATGTGAAGGGGAGAATTGGTCGCAGCGCAAGTACGCGCAATGTTACCTGTATTTTGTGGAATCTGAGGTTCAAATAATACAATGTGATTTGTCATGACTTGCTTCCTTTCACCATTGCAAAAAAATAGCCACACTGCCCGGAGTCAAGCTCAGCAAACAGCGTGGTTAAGGCATCGTTAACTTACCTCACAACAGGTTTGAAGTAAATCAGCGAAGCTACTTTCTTAGTATAACACTTTCAGAATCATTGTCAATAGAAACGACTTGATTTTTTTACTTTTTTTGATAATATTTCCATACTTAGTCATTCTTTTTCTGAGAAAGGATATTAAATGAGCGAAATCACTTCATATAATAGACATTTCTATAGAAGGTGACCGATTTTATCTTTAAAAACTTAAAAAAGTCTTTTCTTATCCTCTAAAATGGCTTGGCAAGTGCATTTTTTACGAAAAAAGGGTATGATAGTTACACCATGAAAAAGTAGGGTTTTTATATGAAAATTGTCCTTGTTGGTGGAGGGAAAGTCGGTTTCGCCCTCTGTCGTTCACTGGTTGCAGAAAAACACGACGTTGTCCTCATCGAACAAGATGAGGCTGTTCTCGATCATATTGTCAGTCGCTTTGATATCATGGGACTCCTTGGAAATGGAGCAGACTTTGCTATCTTAGAGCAAGCCGGCGTTCAAGAGTGTGATATCTTTATCGCTCTAACGGAACACGATGAAGTGAATATGATTTCAGCAGTACTTGCTAAAAAGATGGGCGCTAAAGAAACCATCGTTCGAGTGCGAAATCCTGAATACTCCAATGCCTATTTCAAAGAGAAAAATATTCTTGGATTCTCACTTATCGTTAACCCAGAACTCCTAGCCGCCCGTGCTATCTCAAATATCATTGATTTCCCGAATGCACTCTCAGTTGAGCGGTTCTCAGGGGGACGGGTCAACCTAATGGAGTTTGTTGTCAAAGATTCCAGTGGTCTCTGTCAAATGCCAATCTCAGATTTTCGTAAAAAATTTGGCAATATCATTGTCTGCGCTATGGAACGAGACCATCAACTTATGATTCCGAGCGGTGATATCACCATTCAGGACAGAGATAGGATTTTTGTTACTGGGAATCGTGTGGATATGATGCTCTTCCATAACTATTTCAAATCACGTGCAGTGAAAAGCTTACTCATCGTTGGTGCTGGAAAAATTGCTTATTACCTACTTGGCATTTTAAAAGATAGCCGTATTGACACTAAAGTTATCGAGATTAATCCTGAAAGAGCTCGTCTCTTCAGTGAAAAATTTCCAAATCTCTATATTGTACAGGGAGATGGAACTGCCAAAGATATCTTGCTTGAGGAAAGTGCTCCCAACTATGATGCAGTTGCAACTTTGACTGGGGTTGATGAGGAAAACATCATTACCTCTATGTTCTTAGACCGTGTTGGTGTTCATAAGAATATCACCAAGGTGAATCGCACTAGCCTTTTAGAGATTATCCATGCACCTGATTTTTCAAGTATCATCACACCCAAAAGCATTGCAGTGGATACCATTATGCACTTTATCCGTGGTCGAGTAAACGCCCAATACTCAGACCTTCAAGCCATGCACCATCTAGCAAACGGTCAAATTGAAACTCTTCAATTCCAAATCAAGGAAGCTAATAAAATGACTGCCAAACCTCTTTCACAGTTGAAACTGAAGAAAGGGGTTCTTATCGCAGCCATTATCCGAAAAGGAAAAACAATCTTCCCTACTGGAGAGGACAGACTTGAGGTAGGAGATCAGTTGCTCGTGACGACTTTACTACCAAATATCACCAAGATTTATGATCTGATTGAGAGGTAAAAGATGAATAAAAGTATGATTCGTTACCTCCTCTCAAAACTTCTCTTGATTGAGGCGGTTCTCCTCCTAGTGCCCGTTAGCGTAGCAACCTATTATCAAGAATCCAGCCAAGTATTTACAGCACTCTTTACAACAATTGGAATTTTAATACTTCTTGGTAGCTTGGGAATTTTACGGAAACCCAAAAATCAGCGAATTTATACTAAGGAGGGAGTCTTAATCGTCGCCCTCTGTTGGATTCTATGGTCTTTCTTTGGAGCGCTTCCCTTTGTCTTTTCAGGACAAATCCCAAGTCTCATTGATGCCTTCTTTGAAATCAGTTCTGGTTTTACAACTACAGGAGCGACCATTCTGACAGATGTTTCCGTTCTCACTCGTTCCCTCCTCTTCTGGCGAAGTTTTACTCACTTGATTGGAGGGATGGGGGTACTCGTCTTCGCGCTTGCCATTATGGACAATGCCAAGAATAGTCACTTAGAGGTGATGAAGGCTGAGGTCCCTGGGCCTGTCTTCGGTAAGGTTGTATCCAAACTGAAAAATACCGCCCAGATTCTCTATCTGCTTTATTTAGGGCTCTTCTCACTTTTTGTAGTCATCTACTATCTAGCTGGTATGCCCCTATTTGATAGCTTTGTCATCGCTATGGGAACGGCAGGAACCGGAGGCTTCACCGTCTATAACGACGGGATTGCCCACTACGGCAGCTCACTCATCACCTATCTCGTCAGTATCGGAGTTCTGGTTTTTGGGGTTAACTTCAATCTCTACTACTACCTCATGCTCCGTCGAGTTAAGGCTTTCTTTGGTGATGAAGAACTTCGCACGTATGTAATCATTGTCCTAGTTTCTACCGGCTTGATTACTCTCAATACGCTCCATCTCTACCAAGGTGTCTCTCAGAGCTTTGAAATGGCCCTCTTCCAGGTGTCCAATATCATCACAACAACTGGTTTTGGTTATGGAGATATCACCAACTGGCCCCTCTTCTCCCAATTTATCCTCCTCTTCCTCATGGGAATCGGCGGCTCTGCTGGATCAACCGCAGGTGGACTCAAAGTTATCAGAGGGCTCATCCTTTCAAAAATTGCAAAAAATCAGATCTTGTCCATCTTATCTCCTCATCGCGTATTGACTCTACATGTCAATAAAACTGTGATTGATAAGGATACTCAGCACAAGGTCCTAAAATATTTTGTCATTTATGTGATGATTTTACTGTCACTTATCTTCATTGTCAGTCTAGATAGCAATGATTTTCTAGTTGTTACCAGTGCTGTCTTCAGTTGTTTCAATAACATCGGACCTATTCTAGGTACAACTTCTAGTTTTGCCATCTTTAGTCCCATCTCTAAAATACTTCTCTCATTTGCAATGATTGCAGGTCGTCTAGAGATTTATCCCATTTTGCTTCTCTTTATGAAACGTACCTGGTCCAAACGCTAATTATAATACAACTCCCCCTTTACTAGCTAGTAAAGGGGGAGTTTTTCTATTAAAAATGAGAAGACCTTTCGGTCCTCTCCTAATCTGTTTATTTTTTAAGTGCTTCTTTGTAGCGAGCAACTTCCGCTTGATTAGCCCAAACATAGTGACCTGGACAAATTTCCACCATAGATGGTTTGTCTGTCTCATAGTCATGTTGGCTAGGATCATAGACTTTCAAGACCTTCTTACGTTCCAAGATTGGATCTGGAATTGGTACAGCAGATAGAAGTGCTTGAGTGTACGGATGAACAGGATTATTAAACAACTCCTCTGTCTCCGCTACTTCAACGATGACACCCTTATAGATAACTGCGATACGATCTGAGATAAAGCGAACAACTGACAAGTCATGCGCAATGAAGAGATAGGTCAAGCCCAATTCTTTTTGAAACTTCTTGAGCAAGTTCAAGACTTGCGCACGAACAGACACGTCCAAGGCTGAAATCGGCTCATCCGCAATAACGAAATCAGGTTCCATCACAAGAGCACGGGCAATCCCAATACGTTGACGTTGACCACCAGAAAACTCGTGTGGGTAACGAGTCAAGTGCTCTTTCAAAAGACCAACTTCATGAATCATCTTTTGAACTTTTTCTTTTCGCTCTTCTTCATCTTTGAACAAGTGGTAGTTGTAAAGACCTTCAGAGATGATATAGTCAACTGTCGCACGTTCATTTAAGCTGGCTGCAGGGTCTTGGAAAATCATCTGGATACGGCGGATCAACTCTGAAGATTCCTTATGAGATTTTTTCCCATTGATCTTATGACCGTCAAAGATGATTTCACCTTTACTAGTATTATTCAAACCAATAATGGCACGACCAATCGTCGTTTTCCCACTACCAGATTCACCAACGAGAGAGAAAGTTTCTCCCTTGTTGATAAAGAAGTTAGCGTTTTTAACGGCAACAAACTTCTTACTTCCTTCACCGAAGGAAATTTCTAAATCTTTAATTTCTACTAATTTTTCAGACATTTCCTTCCTCCTAGTCTTCTAGATGAGCAAAGCCCATTTTATCACGAATCTTATCATGTAAATCTGCGATGATTTCTGGTTTTTCAACCTTAGGAGCATTCTCATGAAGCAACCAAGTCTTAGCCCAGTGAGTATCAGTGACTGAAAACTGAGGTGCTTTCTGTTCAAAGTCAATTTGCATCGCATAATCTGAACGAAGGGCAAAGGCATCACCTTTCAACTCCGTATAAAGAGACGGTGGTGTTCCTGGGATAGAGTACAATTCCCCTTTATCATCAGCAAGCTGAGGCAAGCTAGACAAGAGACTCCAAGTGTATGGATGACGTGGATCATAGAAGACTTCCTCAACAGTACCGTATTCTACAATTTCACCAGCATACATAACCGCTACCTTATCGGCAATACTTGCTACCACACCAAGGTCATGGGTGATAAAGATAATGGTGAAGTGGTACTCATCTTGCAAGGTTTTAAGCAAATCAATGATTTGCGCTTGAATGGTTACGTCAAGGGCCGTTGTTGGCTCGTCACAGATCAAGATATCTGGACGACAGGCAAGGGCAATGGCAATAACGATACGTTGGCGCATCCCTCCAGAATATTGGAAAGGATACTCGTCAAAACGTTTTTCAGCGTCTGGAATTCCGACCTTGTTCATATAGTCGATTGCCATTTCTTTGGCTTCCTTAGCTGTTTTCCCTTGGTGTTTAACGATAACTTCAGTGATTTGGCTACCGATTGTATTGATTGGGTCCAAACTTGTCATAGGGTCTTGGAAGATGGTCGCAATTTTAGCACCACGAATCTTCTCCCATTCTTTGTTCGAGGTCAAGGCTGTCAGGTCTTGTCCACGATAGTCGATGCTTCCTTGGGCAATGCGCCCATTGTCTTCTAACATTCCTGTAAAGGTTTTTGTTAATACAGATTTACCAGAACCAGACTCACCTACCAAGGCGAGAACTTCTCCTTCAATCAGTTCTAGAGAAACGCCTCTGATAGCTGTTAGAACTTTGTCACGAACGTCAAATTCCACGACGATATCGCGAGCAGTCAAAATTACATTACTTTCTTTTGTCATGTCTACTCCTATCTATGTGTACGTGGATCACTAGCATCCGCTAAGTTCTGACCAACAACGAATAGAGATAGGGATACCAAAATCAAGGTTGTCAATGGAATCCAGAACAAGTACGCGTTGGTCGTAACGTTTTGTGAGTAATCTGAGATCAAACGTCCCAAACTTGGCACTGTTACAGGCAATCCCAATCCAAAGAAGGAAAGGAAGGCTTCATAAGAGATAAAGCTTGGCAACATCAAGGTCATCGTAGAAACAATAACAGATACCAATTGTGGCATGATATTTTTCACGATGATTTTAAAGGTTGGTGTTCCAAGTGTTTGAGAAGCAAGGTTGTATTCCAAGTCACGGTAACGCATGATTTGAATACGAATTGAATAAGCAATACCGATCCAAGTCGTCACACTCATAGCGAAGATCAAATTCCAGAAACCAGCACCAATTGAGTAAGTCAAGACGATAACAATCAAGAGAGATGGAATGTTTGAAATAATGTTATAAACTTCCATCATGACGCGGTCAACAGATTTTGAAATCCCCCAAATTCCACCAACAATAACCCCAATCACAAGGTTGATAAAAGTGGCAATGACAGAGATGAGAATGGAGTTACGCGCACCAAACCAAACTCCATCAAACAAGGATTTACCATTGCTATCCGTACCAAACCAGTGTTCAGCATTGGGCTTAATAAAACGAGCGCTAAAGTCATTCACCTTACTTACATCGTTAAAGTCAAAGTCTGAAAACATCGGATAGATAAAACTCATCAAAATAATAGCTACCAATATTCCCAACATAATGACTGTTGATTTTTTCTTTAAAAACTGTCTAAATACAGAACCCCAGTAAGAGTAGGCAGGAGCATCAATCGTTTCAGAGGCAAAATCATCACGTTTTACGAACTGAAATTTTTCTTTATCAATTGTTGACATTATTTGCCTCCTTTCTCTGTCAATTTAATACGTGGGTCAAGCATGGTCATCCAGATATCTCCTACAAAGAGTGAGAAGATAGAAATACATGTAAAGATGAAGACGAGACCAACTACCATTGAGTTATTTGATGCCTTAACAGAGTCAATCAACATTTTACCCATACCTGGGAAGGCGAAGACTGTTTCTGTCAATGTTGCACCACCAATAACCCCGATTACGGCACCTGGAATACCTGAAACCAAAGGAACCATGGCATTTTTAAAGACGTGTTTATTTGAGATTTCTTTTTCAGATAAACCTTTTGCACGAGCAAAACGGACAAAGTCCTGAGATTGCAAGTCAATCATGTAACGACGAATCCAGATTGCTGTACTTGGTGCTCCCAGCAAACCTAGAATGACTGCTGGCAAGACATAGGAACGCCAATCTCCAGCCCCCAAGATAGGGAATGAGTCAGGCAGACCAATAGATGATCCAATCAAGCGAACGATATAAACCAAGGCAATCGTTGGAAGTGCAAGCAAGAAGGTTAGAACACCTGTTGAGAAGCTGTCAATCCAAGTATTCTTGTGGCGAGCCATAGCAGATCCAAGAGGAATCGCAATAGCATAAGAAATAATCAAACCAATCAAACCAGCAACAGCTGAGCTTGCAATCATAGATGGATATTGGTAGTTACTTTCTGTAGCTGTATATGGATCGTCCTTACCATAGTTAGCTATTTCACGCGCATCTGCTTGACTTGGAGATTTGTAGGTACGAGAGTAAATATCTACAGACGAAGTCTTTTTACCAGTAGGGAATTGAACTTCTGATGTCTTAGTTTGTCCTTGACCTTGTGTGATAACTTGAAGCACTGGCGTGTTCGCATAAGTTGGGTAAGAGTCACCCAAGTTAATGTTCACAAAGTTTTGGTGTACAAACGGGAATTGATTGTTGAAATACAAAAGGTATTTATGCTTGGTACCTGAACCAACCAATGACCAACCGATAGCAGGGTCATTTTCAAAACGAAGATAACGTTCCAAGTTTGGATTTTCAGGGTCTTGAATCTTGTTTGTATGATCAATATCAAGCAAGTTCGCATAGAATTTGAAAACACGTTCAAAAATCGGAATTTCACGCGTAGCATAGAACTGACCACTCTCTGAAAAGACACCTAACGTCCAACCATTACCGAGTTGGTTGACGTATTTTTCGTAGATTGCCTTATTGGTATCATTGGCATCTACTGTTACAGATGA
Organism: Streptococcus sp. BS35b; assembly: GCF_000286475.1. Classification (NCBI taxonomy): domain Bacteria; kingdom Bacillati; phylum Bacillota; class Bacilli; order Lactobacillales; family Streptococcaceae; genus Streptococcus; species Streptococcus sp. BS35b. The sequence goes on along the minus strand of NZ_ALKH01000017.1, from coordinate 58,182 downwards.
GTCCATTGTGCTAGCTTTTTCTTGCAACTCCTTGGTATCGTAATACTCAATATAGCCCATACGTTCATAAACGGTATTCTCATAATTATCCCGCTTATCTGGAGTCGTTGCAATCTTGTTGTAGTTGGTATCCTGCTTGAAAATCAGTTTCCGAGGAACCATCGTATAGATAATCGTGTAGGTCAAGGTTGTCACCAAGAAAATAGACAACAATGAGCGCAAGACACGCATAAAAATATATTTTTTCATATCGTTTCCTTTTAAAATCCCAAAAGAACCTTCTCCTCATGGAGAGAAAGTTCTCTTGAGAGTTATTTATTTAACGTGATTCGTCAATTCTTTTTGAACTTTTTCGTTTGATTCTTTTTTCTCTTTGAGCCATTTCTCACGAGCTTGTTCGTAATCAGCTTTCGTTACAACCTTGTCTTGCAACTGAATATACTTGAAGTATACATCTGAACCCTTATCTCCAGATTGACTGTATGACGCAGAGAATGGTACTACACGAGAAATGAATGGCGCTGCTCCACTACCTGACATAGCAGGAAGGAAGAGAGAGCTATCTGTCAACCAAGCTTGAGCTGCTGCGTATTTTTCATAACGAGCGTTCAAATCGTCAGTTTCTTTAGCAGCTTCATCAACTAACTTATCATATTCTTTCAAACCAACTTGTGCAGCTGCTGCATTTGCTGGATCGTCGTAACCCATGTATGTTTTTGTTTGCTCGCTATTAGTTGTTTTCAAGATATCAAGGTAAGTTGATGGATCTTCGTAGTCTGGATTCCATCCAACTGCTCCTGAGAGATCCCAATCTTCTGCCGCAGCGCTTGCTGCATAGTAGGTGATATTGTTCAACTCATCTTTAGAAACTTGTTGGATATCAATCACTACATTATCTTCACCAAGTACTTTTTCAACTGTTTGTTTAAAGGATTGAATACGAGCAATATAGTTCTTATTGGTTTGGTCTACTGGAATGTCTAAATGGATAGGGAATTTTGCTCCTTCTGCTTCCAATGCAGTTTTGGCTTTCGCAAATTCAGCCTTGGCTTTATCAGCATTGAAGAGACCGTCTTGACCATCCGCAAAGTTTACATTCTTCCATTCATCACCATAAGTAGCCATCTTATCAGTTACCAAGTCACCGAAGGTTTTGTCCCCTGCAGAAACAAAGTCAGGTTTCACAAAGAGGTTGCGAACTGCAAGAGAAGCAGCTTCTGTCCCATTTACTTGTGCGGAGTAAGCTGTACGGTCAAAGGCGAAGTTCAAGGCCTGACGGAAATCCTTGTTAAGAAGGGCTTTCTTAGTAGAAGACTTTTCTTCATCAGTTGTCTTAGAAGTGTATTTGTAACCTTGACGGTCAATATTGACACCTAAACCAAAAATACCAGGTCCCGATGGAGTGTAAAAGATATTATCCTTATAACTTTCTGCTACCTTAGAGTAGTTTGAACTTGTAGGGAAAAGGCGAGCATAGCTGTATGCTCCACTTGTAAAGTTACGCTCAATGGACTCTTGGTCTGAACCATCATAGAAAGCAAGGGTAACTTTATCAAGGTGAACGTTATCCTTATCCCAGTACTGCTCATTCTTAGCAAATTCGATAGAAGATTTAGTAGTCAAACCTTTTAGCAAGAACGGTCCATTATAAAGCAATGACGTAGGATCTGTTGCTTTGGCAAAATCTGATCCTTTTGATTTTTCAAAATCTTCGTTCAATGGCCAGAAGATTGAGTAAGCCATCTTAGAGTTCCAGTATGGTTCTGGCTGGTTCAAGGTATACTCAAGAGTATAATCATCAACTGCCTTCACACCTACCGTAGAAAAGTCTTTTGAATTTCCAGACAAATAATCAGACAATCCTTTAACAGAAGTTTCTGCTAGATATAAAGCTTCGGATTTCTTATCTGCTGCGTGTTTCAAACCATTCACGAAATCTTTAGCTGTTACTTCAGCGTACTCTTCCCCATCAGATGTCATCCATTTAACACCTTTGCGGATTTTGTAGGTATAAGTCAATCCATCTTTTGAGACTGACCAATCTTCTGCAACTGCGGGAGTCAAATTCCCATATTTGTCATTTGTGAAGAGACCATCAATACCATTTGAAGTGGCAATCTTAGTACTTTGTTTCCCTGAAATGAGGTAATCCAACGTTTCTGGGTCAGCTGAATAGACATAACCATAATTTTTTGGTGCTGTTGAATCAGATGATTTAGAAGAACCGCAGGCAGCTAGTACGCCAGTCGCTAATAAGGCAACCCCTGCTGCAACCAATACTCTGCTTTTTTTCATGTATATAACTCCTCTTGAAAAATTTAGGCTTATTGGAAATTATAACATATATCTTCTAAAAAGTAAACGAATTTTCAGAATATTTAGGCGTATATCTACAAAAAACTTCTCTTTGTCAGAATTTCCTTATTCTTTATTTGTATTTATAAGAAAAGAAAATTAATTTGTCTAACTCTGTAAGCTTGATTTTTACAAGTTGCTTTCCCCTTTTTTCTTCACATGACATAATCTATCTTCTTAAATTGGATTTTAGAATAAGAAACTATTGACGGGAAATGATTTTCAAGGTATAATAATAAACGTTGAGGCGGTATAGCCAAGTGGTAAGGCACGGCTCTGCAAAAGCTTGATCGTCGGTTCAAATCCGTCTACCGCCTTTCAGTACCTGAATTAACAGGAATTAACCGAATGAAAAGCCCGTAAAATCGGGCTTTTTTTATTTTTCTTCAGATAAATACGGATAACTTCGAAAAACTTTTGGGGCGAATTTGGGGAAAATATAAAGCAGTGACTCAAGTCACTGCTTTATTCTGTTTCTTCTTCAGTCTCTATTTCAGTGATTTGGACTTTTACCTTGGTAACACGTCCGTTTTTCACCTTGTCATTGGTTAGGATGATTTGTTTGTTTTGGCTGACCAATTCATAACTGAGTTTTTCAGTCGTTGGAATCATTCCCACACCCGTCAAATAATAACCGGCGATGGTATCAACATCATCACTTTCCAGTTCCACATCAAAGTAGTCATTAAAATCATTAAGATTCATGGTACCTTGAACGATATAGGTGTCTTCTCCTATTTGATGGACTTCAATTTCAGCCTTGTCAGTCTCATCATCAATCTCACCAACAATTTCTTCTAAGAGGTCTTCCAGAGTTACCAAACCAGCCATTCCACCGTATTCATCTAGTAAGATGGCCATTTGATTTTGGGTATTTCGAAGTTCTTTAAGAAGATCGTCCACAAAGATAGTCTCAGGAACAAACAGTGGCGTTTGGAGAATTCGTTTCCAGACAATATTGTCAAAGCCATCCACAAAAGCGGCATTCAACAAGCGCTTGGTGTGAATCAAACCAATAACATTATCCTTATCCCCATCATAAACAGGGATACGTGAAAAATTTTGCTTTAAAATACTCTCGATAATCGTTTGACTGTCATCCTGAATATCTACCATAAAGGCATCTGTTCGAGGCACCATTACCTCACGAGCCATTAGTTCATCTAAAGAAAAGACTCCCTGTAGCATTTCAATCTCATCTGCATCCAGTGTTTCTTCACTATTGGTAAGCATATACTCAATTTCATCACGTGTCATCTTTTCATCAGCATCATCAAAGGTCATTGGCGTCACACGGCTCAATAGATTCGTTGAGGCTGACAAAAGCCAAACAAAGGGACTGACAATTTTCCCCAAACCAATAATGACTGGCGCTGTTCGGATAGCCAAGGTATCTTTCAGATTTAGAGCAATTCTCTTGGGATAAAGTTCCCCAAAAACAATGGAAATATAGGTCAAAAATGCCAGAGATAGAAAACTTGCAATAGCGGAAGCTGTTTCACTGTTTCCTATCCAAGAGGCAATTTCGCGTCCTAGAGTCTCCGCTAAACTGGCCCCAGACAAGATGGTAATTAACGTAATACCAACTTGAATCGTTGATAAAAAGTGGTTAGGATTTTCAAGTACCTTTAACAAACGGATGTAACGTTTGTCTCCCTCTTCTGCCTTTTGTTCTACTCGGGAACGGTTTAGTGACACCATTGCCATCTCAGTGGCTGAGAAAAAAGCATTTAACAAGGTCAAGATAAATAATAATACAAACTGTAGCAACAAATGCTGACTGCTCGGGTCTTCCATAGTCCTTCTCCTAAAATAGTATCTTGTGTTTCATTATATCATAAAATTCTTCAGGATTCACATTATTTTTCATTTAAACAACAACTCCCCTGCCTCTAGAAGACAAAGGAACTGTTTTATATAGTATCCATTGTTTCTAATTCGTCACTGTCACTTGACCTGTTCGGTAATCAAGCTGGATTCCCTTTTGAACATTGGGGATTAGCACGTTGAACTCCAATTCGCCATCCGAAGACTTGGCTTCGATTTGTGAAGCGGATGGAACTAAGTCCTCATTTGTCGCATAGTGGAGCGTCACCCGATAACGGACCCTCTTATTTTGGTCCAAGGCTTTTCTGACCAAACTCTCATAGTAGTTCTGACCTGTCGAATCTTCAGCCTGTGCTTGGTTTGCCCAAGCTGTCTGGACTGCAATGTTCTTGGGATTGCTGGTAGAGGCATCAAAACCATCCAAACCACCTATCAAGGCATAACCCAGCAGGTGTCCTCTATCGACTGCATGTGTATAGGTTCCCTTTAGATTCTTGACCTGATGCCATCCTGATGGCGTCCAGGAGGTTGAGCCGTTGCCTGTTTCTTCACGATTTTTATACTGCCGAGTCGTTTTGGATAAGATGGCATTGGCAACAGTTGGGACTGTTTCTTTTCCAACTGTCTTTGTTTTATTATCCGCATAGGGTTTGCTTGAAACCTTTGCATCTAGATTGGTTTTATTGCCATTGACAACAAAAGCCCCTGCTCCATTCCACTCGAGATCCCCCTTGATTTGGTTCTTAATTGACTCAGTTAAGACACTTTCAGCCAGCTCCTGACTGGGAGCTTCTGAAGCTTGCTTTTTCTGACTAACCTTAGTTCTAGGGGTGTTTGGCGCTGTCTGCATCTGCTTGATATAGTAGCTTCCAGCAGCCAAGAGTAAGAATAGAAGTAACCCTATCAGAGCTTGTCTTGTTTTTTTGTCCATTTTTCTCCTTATTTCTTTAGAAAAAGACTGGTCTCCCAGTCTAATTTCCTGTAAATTTGCTAATCAATTCCTGCCACTTTGCCGGAGACAATATTGCCCATGGATCCTGTCCCTTTCCTAGGATGCCATAGCCTACCATCAAGCCGATTCCTAAAGCAAGGAAACCTATCAAGAGAACAATAAAAATCAACAGTAGGCGACGGAGTACATAGCGTAAGTTTTTATTCTTCATCATTTGCCTCAATTCGCTGAATCTTCGCTCCTAACTGAGCTAACTTCTCATGGAAACGGTAGTAACCTCTATCAAGGTGGACTAATTTACCAACAACTGTCTCTCCCTGCGCCACCAAACCTGTCAAAATCAAAGCCGCACTAGCGCGAAGGTCCGTTGATAGAACTTCTGCCCCCTGTAAAGCCTGTCCCCCAACAATACGAGCTGTATCACGGATAATCTCTGAATGCAAGCCCATACGGCGCATTTCCTCTAAGTGTTGGAAGCGATTCTCAAACACCGTTTCCACCATGGTGGATTCCCCTTTTGCGACTGTCATCAGAGCTGTAAATTGCGCCTGCATATCTGTTGGAAATCCTGGATGTGGTAAGGTTTTTACATGAACAGCCTTGAGATTTTCAAGTTGAGAACGAACACGGATACCTTCTGACTCCTCTGTCACTTCAACACCCATCTCAAGTAGTTTTGAAATCAAGGGACGATTGTGTTCCCAGACTGCATCACGAACGAGGACATCTCCACCAGTCATAGCTGCTGCTACCATAAAGGTTCCAGCTTCAATACGGTCCTGTACTACAGTATGAGTCGTACCATGGAGGTCCTCGACACCAGTCACTGTGATTGTTTCGGTACCAGCTCCCTTGACCTTGGCTCCCATTTCATTAAGGAAGATAGCGAGATCAACAATTTCTGGCTCACGCGCAGCATTTTCAATCACTGTCACACCATCAGCTAGAGTTGCTGCCATCATCAAGTTTTGTGTTGCGCCGACACTAGGAAAGTCCATGTAGATATGAGCACCATGCAAGTGGTCTGCCTTGGCTTCAATGTAACCAGCTGTCTGAGTGATTTTAGCCCCCATAGCTTCCAAACCTTTGAGATGGAGGTCGATCGGACGACTCCCGATAGTGCATCCCCCTGGCATGGATACCTTGGCATGACCTACACGAGCAAGGATTGGTCCCAAGACAACGATGGATGCTCGCATCTTGCTGACATATTTATAAGGAGCTTCCTCCGTGATATCACCAGTCGCATCAACCTCGACAATATGAGCTTCCTCATCAAAGTCCACCTTGGCATTCAGACCACGAACTACTTGATTCATGGTGAACACATCTGACAAGATAGGAACGTTCTGCAAGACTGTCTTACCCTTGCTTGCTAGAATAGTCGCTGCCAACAAGGGCAAGACTGCATTCTTTGCTCCCTCGATTGTCACACTCCCGACCAGACGATTATCCCCGCCTTGAACCACAATTTTTTCCATAGTTATTTCCTTTACTTTTGATTTTATAATAGTCCTCTAAGTGCTTCTTGCCACAGTTGGTACAAACTGATAAAGAATGAACTCAAGATGTAGCCCATCACAATACTAAAGAAGCCGACCAACAAACGAACCTTTTTTGTGTTAGTAGCGGTCACTTTTAAAACCTTTTCCCATCTCACAAGATCCTTCAAAAGGTAAAAACTCAAATAAATAAAGAGTAGATGACTACTTAGAGTGAATAATAATTGAATCATTTGACTATTATACCATCTTATCGGCTTGCGCGCTAGTTTTCAATTTTTCTACGAATTAGGGATTGTTTTTAAGGTAATCAATCGCATCCTGCAAGGTCTTAACCGGAACGATTTTCATCTCTGTTTTGATCGTTTTAGCAGCTTCTAGGGCTGTTTCATAGTTGCTTTTCGCATTGGGATCTGCTTTTTTTGCTTCCTCAGTGACTGGATTGTCAGGAGCAAAAAAGATGTTGGCTCCCTGACGAGAGGCTGCAACCACTTTTTTGTCAATTCCACCAATATCGCCAACATTTCCATCGCGATCAATGGTTCCCGTTCCCGCAACAATGCGACCATTACGAAGACCTGGATCTGCTATCTGGGTGTAAATAGCTAGGCTAAACATGAGACCGGCGCTTGGCCCCCCGATACCAGCTGTTGAAAAACGAATCGGAACATCACTGGTCACTTCCGTACGGTCAATCAGACCAATCCCAATCCCGTTTTTCCCGTTTTCGAGAGTGATAATTTTACCTTCTGCAGACTTGACTTTTCCGTCTTCTTCATAGGTTACCTTGACCGTATCTCCTAATTGTTGAGAATTAACATAGTCGACCAAGTCTTTTGAACTGTCAAACGTTTTATCATTAACAGCCGTCACGGTATCTGCAATGTTCAGAATGCCCTTAAAAGTTGAATTATCCGTCACGGTCAAGACATAGACTCCCAGATACTTGAGTTCGATATCCTTTCCAGCCGTCTTCAATCCTTGATACTTGGCCATGTTTTGGGACGTTTGCATATAGAACTGATTGATCCGCATAAATTCTGCATCAGTAGAGCCACCCGTAGTCTCCTTGGCACTTCTAATATCCGTGAAAGGCGTTAACCAAGCATAGACAAGATGTGATAGGGTTGCGTGTCGAATACCGACTGTCACAAACTGGTAAGCTCCTGCTTCTGTGTCTTCTGTTTCATTGACTTTCAAAACGCGACGAATATCTTCCGCTCCACCTGGAACTTCTATGTAGTAAGGTAAAGGTACTACAAAGGCTAAAAAAGTCAATACTAGTGCTAGAATGACATATAAGGGCCATCTAGTTTTTTTCTTCATGTTCTAATTCCTCCACAACACTGTTTGGGACATATTGCTGAATCTCCTGACCAAACTTCAGAAGTTCTCTCATGGCTGAAGAGCTAATATAAAGATGCTCTGGGCGACTATATAGGTAAATGGTTTCGATTTCTGGAGCCAGTTGATGATTGTAGTAATCAAAACTAGACTCGTATTGCAAGTCGGTGGCATTCCGCAAGCCACGAACAAGGGTCTTAGCACCCAATCTTCTTGCAACATCGACGACTAGTTGGTCATGAGAAGCCAGCACCTCTACATTATCTAAATACGCTACCGCTTTTTCGACTGCCCGTTTGCGGTTTTCAACAGGGAGAAAACCTTGTTTGTGGGGATTGTAGAACACCCCAACATAGAGCTTATCAAAGAGTTTGCTAGCACGTTCAATGATATCCAGATGTCCATTTGTCATCGGATCAAATGATCCTGTAAATAATCCAATTTTATCTGACATAGACTGTCACCTTACTAATCCCATATATTTTTTCCTTCCAGATGCCTAAGCAAGCGATTTCTTCTGGAAGTTCTACAGACTTATCGGTTTCGCAGACAACCATGACCTCTTGGGAGAAAAGGTTTCTTTCTGCCATTTTTTCGATATCTGCAACGATTTGTTCCTTGGCATAGGGAGGATCTAAAAAGACCAGGTCAAAGGGACCATTCACATGCTCCAAGGCTCGTTCAGCCTCCATCTTTAAGAGCTGAAATTTGGAAACTTCCTTGGTCATTTGGATATTTTCAGCGATGATAGCTTGTGCCTTTCGATCCCGTTCCACTAAGACAGCATGGGACATCCCACGCGAGACTGCCTCAATAGATAAGCCGCCACTGCCAGCATAGAGATCCAATACACGACCGCCCTCAAAATAGGGGCCTATCATGTTAAAGATAGCTCCACGAACCTTATCTGATGTCGGCCTCGTCGTCTTTCCTTCTAGCGTCTTGAGAGGACGCCCTCCGTAGATTCCTGATACGATTTTCATACCGTTTATTATACCAAATTATAGGCAAAAAGAGAAAGAAAACCGAACCTTGCGGTTCGATTCTCTACAAAATATTTTCGTACGTATCGCGAACTTCTTGAGGCCAGACACTGGTCTGAACTTCTCCGATGTGTTTCTTACGAAGAAGGAACATGGCCATCCGAGACTGTCCGATACCTCCACCGATTGTCAGTGGGAAAAGGCCGTTAAGCAGGGCTTTATGCCATTCCAGCTCAAGACGATCTTCGTCTCCTGTAAGAGCCACTTGGCGACGAAGTGTATCCTCATCTACCCGAATCCCCATAGAAGAAAGTTCAAAGGCACAACCAAGAGATTCGTTCCAAACTAGAATATCGCCATTCAACCCTTTGTAGCCATTTTCAGACTCTGTTGTCCAGTCATCGTAGTCAGGTGCACGGCCGTCATGAGGTTTGCCATCAGGCAACTCGCCACCAATACCAATCAAGAAGACAGCACCAAACTCTTTACAGATTGCATTTTCACGCTCTTTCGGTGTCAAATCTGGATAGCGTTCCACCAACTCTTCTGTATGGATAAAGGTGATTTGTTTTGGCAAGATGGATTCAATATCGTAGCGCGCTTCTACGGCTAGCTCTGTCAGACGAATAGCCTTGTAAATCTTCTCAACAGTTTCTTTGAGATAAGCGATATTGCGTTGACCATTTGGAATCACTTTTTCCCAGTCCCACTGGTCCACATAAACTGAGTGAGTCGCATCAAGCGAATCTTCATCTGGACGAAGGGCCTTCATATGAACAAATAGACCTTCACCTTCTCCAAAACCAAAGCGAGCCAAGGTGTGGCGCTTCCATTTGGCTAGTGAGTGAACGACTTCATAAGTTTCATCTGGAATCTGCAAGACCTTTACGGATACTGGATGTTCGACACCGGACAGGTTATCCTGCATCCCATCACCAACCTTGCTCAAGATAGGACCTTGAACTTCAACAACTTCTAACTTATCTTTCAAATACTGGGTAAAGGTGTTTTTGACAAAGGAAATCTCTTCTTGCTGATGGATAAAACTTTTCTTCATAAACGGCTCCTCAAAAATTAGTTAAAAGCATTATACACCTATTTCCAAGAAAAGAAAAGAGTAAACGAGAAAAAGTCAGTGCTCTTTCGAACACTGACTCTGTCATTCATTAATCGTTTCGACCAAAGATTCGTAAGATGCTAAGGAAGAGGTTGATAAAGTCTAGGTAGATGCTGAGTGCCATTGAGATGACCCAACCTGTCGCTACTTGTCCTCGTGACTGCTCATAAACATAGCGAATCTTTTGGTTGTCCCAAGCAATCAAACCTGAGAAGACCAAGACCATGGCAATACTAATCATGTAGTCAAAGAAGCTATTGGCTAAAAATAGATTCACAACCATGGCAATGATGAGGCCGACAAGCGCCGCCATCAAAGCTCGTCCCATTCCACCCAAATCTTTCTTGGTGAAAATTCCGATTACCGCCATGACAAAGAAGAGAAGGGCACTAGATACAAAGGCTGATAAGACGGTCCCAGGTGTATAGAAGGCTACGACAAAACTAAGCGTAAATCCATTTAAAACAGAATAAACTAAAAATACTGGGAGAGCTGCTGGGCTGTTCTTCGCAGCCATGCTACTTGCAACAAAGACCAGAGCAAGTTCTGCAAAAGTTGCAATCATCAGCCAGAGACGGCCATGCATTAAAAAGTAGACCAATTGGGACTGAAAGACTGTCAACATCAAAGCTGACACGAGAGCCGATAGACCAATCCCAAGTCCCACAAAGGCATAAACCTTAGCGTAAAATTGATTGAGACCTGAACGTTCTTGAATAATCGTTTGATTCATTCTGATTCTCCTTTTCTCTATAAATATGTCTTGATTATAACAAAGATTTTATAAATCAGCTAAAATAAAACATCAATATGCCTGCGGCAATGGCAACATTGAGACTTTCTGCTCGACCTTTCATGCCAATATGAACCAGTTGATCAGCACTCTCAGCCATGACAGAACTAATCCCCTGTCCTTCATTTCCCATGACCAAGACAAACTGATCCAAGTAAGGCAAGTCACGATAATCTTTAGAATCCTTGGAAAGAGTGGTTGCTAGCACTGGAATACCCGCTTCTTTAGCTTCCTCAAGAAGCGTTTGGCTAGGCATCCGGTAAATGGGCAAGTGAAAATGACTTCCTTGCATGGAACGAAGGGTCTTGAGACTGTAGATATCCGCTGACTTGTCTGAAACAATAACCCCTGTAAAACCTGCTGCATCCGCCGTCCGAATCATGGTGCCAACATTACCAGGATCTTGGACTTCCTCTAAAAATAGAAACTTACCCTGACGAAAATCAGGCAGTCCTATTTCCTCTTTTTGAATCACTGCAACAATCCCTTGAGGAGTTTGCGTATCTGCCAAATCCAGCAAAATCTCCTCTGAAACCCAGATAGTTTGAGGAAAAGCGACTAGCTGATCTCGGTAACTTTCTAAGGCAAAAATCTTCTCAATCGTTACTCCTGCTTGAACAGCTTCTTCAAATAAGTGCCAGCCCTCAATCAAGTAAGCAGACTTTCGATATTTTTTTTGATGTAATTTCTTGGCATTTTTTACCACAGAATTGGCTTTTGAGGTTATAATAGTCATAGAAATATTATAACACAATCAAAGGGGTTTGGTATGCAAAAGGTTAGAATGATTGCCCAAGGTAGGGTGCAGGGTGTTGGTTTTCGCTGGGGTGTTTATACTTTAGCTCTTGAAATCGGTGGCATCACTGGTCGTGTCTGGAATAACGACGATGGCACAGTGGAAATTCTTGCTCAGGCAGACTCCTCTGCCACTATGGCAAAATTTATCCAAGAAATCCGAAAAGGTCCGACACCTTTCTCAAAAGTCACCTATCTAGATGTACAAATGAGCAACTTTTCATCCTATTCGGACTTCAAAGTCGCAAATTAGGTCTCTAGAACTATTGTATATTTTACAAAAAAACAGTAGAATAGAAAGGTATAATTTTTAAAGAAGGAATGAAAACATTGAAATCTATTAAACGTTTTGCCCTCTCTGCTATGGGAGTGGCTATGCTACTCGTCTTGTCAGGCTGTGTCCAAGTAGACAAAGCCACAGGACAACCCACTGGTTTTATCTGGAACACTATCGGATCGCCTATGGCAGAGGCTATTAAGTACTTCGCTACTGATAAAGGTCTAGGCTTTGGTGTGGCTATCATTATCGTAACCATCATCGTGCGCTTGATTATCTTGCCACTTGGTATCTACCAATCATGGAAGGCAACGCTTCACTCTGAAAAGATGAATGCCCTCAAACATGTCCTTGAACCACATCAAACACGCCTTAAAGAGGCAACAACTCAAGAAGAAAAACTAGAAGCACAACAGGCTCTCTTTGCTGCACAAAAAGAAAACGGCATCAGCATGTTCGGTGGTGTAGGATGCTTCCCTATCCTCATTCAGATGCCTTTCTTCTCTGCTATCTACTTTGCAGCCCAGTATACTGATGGAGTATCTAGCTCTACCTTCTTGGGTATCAATCTTGGTTCCCCAAGTATGATCCTTGTCGCCTTCGCTGGTATCCTCTACTATCTCCAATCACTCCTTTCACTTCACGGAGTAGAAGACGAGATGCAAAGAGATCAACTCAAGAAAATGATTTACATGAGCCCACTCATGATTGTCGTCTTCTCCCTCTTCGCACCAGCTAGTGTGACACTTTACTGGGTTGTCGGTGGTTTCATGATGATTCTCCAACAGTTCATCGTTAACTATGTTGTTCGTCCAAAACTTCGTCAAAAAGTACGTGAAGAATTTGCCAAAAATCCACCAAAAGCAAGTTCAGCATCAACTACAGGCGGGCGAAAAGATGTCACCCCTAACCAAGCAACTGCAATTACGACTACTAAGAAACATAAAAAACGTAATGCTGGTAAACAACATTCTAGAAAATAAGGTAACGGCTTAGCTGAAAGGCTAGGCCTTTTTTGCATCACAAAAGCCTGATGTTTCCATCAGGCTTCTTTTTTATCCATGTACACGTTTCATATAGTCTTGATAGCTTTCCGTATCCATGAGTTTTTTGGCATTCTTGACACGGTCTGCTGTTGGTGGTTTTACCCCTTCAAGTGAGTATGGAATTCCAAGTTCACGCCACTTGAATTCTCCCATAGTGTGATAAGGTAGAATTTCAAACTTATCAACGTTTTTGAGGGTTTTGACGAATTTACCAAGTTCGATCAAGTCCTCATCTCTATCTGTCAAGCCTGGAACCAGCACATGGCGAATCCACACAGGCTTCCCAATATCTGATAGATATTTTGCACAAGCCAAGATGTTTTTATTGGTTTGGCTGGTAACAATTCTGTGTTGTTCATCGTTGATTTCCTTGATATCCAAGAGAACCAAATCTGTCACCGCCATGAGTTTATTAAACTTTTCGAGATAACGTGGTTTATTACGGAACGGAAGGGCACAGGTATCCAAGGTACAGTGGATTCCTTTTTCCTTGGCCTTGGTAAAGAGGGCAATTAGGAAATCAATCTGTAAGAGGGCTTCTCCTCCACTAACAGTGATTCCCCCCTTGTCTCCCCAGAAACCACGGTAGCGAAGGGCTTCTGTCAAGACATCGTCTACTGTCCGTTCGCGTGATTTATTGGTCTCCATAGCCCATGTATCAGGGTTATGGCAGTACTGGCAACGCATGTGACAACCCTGCAAAAAGACAATGAAACGAATCCCGGGGCCATCTACCGCCCCAAAACTCTCTGTCGAATGCACCATTCCTGTCACTTGTCCATAGTCAATTGTTTCTTCAGACATATCGTCACCTTCCTTGAAACCGTTTTATAGTTTTATTATATCACGAGTAAGGTGAAAAACAAGGTTTTTTTGTCTATTTTTTAGAAAGCAATCTGTTTTTCACTTTCATTTTCAATTTCTTTTACTGATCCGATTCAAAATCAAAACCATACAAGGTTGCGAAATAGTCCTCAGGGCGCTCTGCACGGCGGATTTGGCGGGCTTTTCCTTCTTCGGTATAGAGGATTTCTGCCGAGCGTAGTTTGGCATTGTACTGGTAACCCATGGAGAATCCATGTGCACCTGTATCATGAATCACCAGTAAATCACCGATTTCTGTATGAGGTAGTTCGCGGTTCACTGCAAATTTATCATTGTTTTCACAGAGTGAACCGACCACGTCTACCACCTCAATAGGTCCGTCTGGATGAGTCAGATTGGTGATATGGTGATAGGCTCCATACATGGCGGGGCGCATGAGGTTGACTGCTGATGCATCCACACCTAGATAGGTACGATAGGTTTTTTTCTTATGAGTGACTCTTGTGACCAAAGCTCCGTGAGGGGCCAACATAAAGCGGCCTAATTCTGTGAAAATCTTAACCTGACCAAGTCCTGCAGGTGTAAGAACTTCCTCATAAACCTTACGCACCCCTTCACCAATCACAGCGATGTCATTTGGCTCCTGCTCAGGACGATAATTGACTCCGATTCCGCCGGAAAGATTGATAAAGTCTAGCGAAATACCCAACTTTTCCTTGATTTCAACAGCTAATTCAAAAAGCTGACGCGCCAACTCTGGGTAGTAGAGATGGGTGACAGTATTGGATGCTAGGAAAGAGTGAATCCCAAAAGTCTTGGCTCCTTTTTCCTTCAAAATCGCAAAGGCTTCAAAAAGCTGGTCCTTGGTCATCCCAAACTTGGCCTCCCCAGGATTGTCCATGATATCTGTTCCTAGCTCAAAAACGCCACCAGGATTGTAACGACAAGAGATGATTTCTGGAATGCCTGCTGCACGCTCTAGACGTTCAATGTCTTCAAAGGCATCCAAGTTAATAGTTGCGCCCAATTCACGCGCATAGGCATATTCCTTGTCTGGCGTGTTGTTAGAAGAGAACATGATCTCAGAACCGGGGAAATCCAGTTTATGGCTCATCAAGAGCTCCACGTAACTAGAACAGTCCACACCGCAACCTTCCTCTTTGAGGATTTTCAAGATAGCTGGTGTTGGAGTGGCCTTGACGGCAAAATATTCTTTGAATCCCTTATTCCAAGAAAAGGCCTGGTTGACTGCTCTTGCTTTTTCACGAATCCCCTTCTCGTCATACAGGTGAAAGGGAGTCGGGAACTCTGCAACAATTGTTTCTAAATCTTCACGGCTGATAAATGGTGTTTTCATAGGCATCCTTCTATTCTGTTTGCAAAGAAAGGCTGGGACAATCGTTCCAACCTTTAGTTCTATCTCTTATTTGTCTTCGTCAAAGATATTTCCAATCTCAACATCGATGGATTGGTTCTTGACATCAATATTGGTTACTTTCAAGAGTGACTTGTAATCAAACTGCTTTTCACGTTCTTCTTGGGCATTATCTGCAAAGACTGCGACACCGGCTAGTTCAGAGTCGAACTCACGCAAGAGACTAATCATCCCGTTGACAGTTCCGCCGCCTTTCAAAAAGTCATCCACAATCAAGACACGACTGCCTGCCTTGAGGCTGCGTTTTGAAAGGAACATTTTCTCAATGCGGTCACCGCTGGAACCTGATACATAGTTGACGCTGACCGTTGAACCTTCGGTAATTTTCAAGTCACGGCGCACAATGACAAATGGAACATTGAGGACATTGGCAACTGCATTTGCGAGTGGCACACCTTTTGTTGCTACTGTCATAACGGCATCGATTTTTTGGTCCATAAAGCTCTTGGCAATGATGCGCCCAATATTTTTCAAAATGGCAGGTGTACTGAGCAAATCAGACAGGTAGATGTAGCCACCTGGCAAGATACGGTCGCTTTCTGAAAGTTTGTCACGCAAGTCTGCGATCATTTCTTTGGCTTCATGACTCGAGATTGATGGTGTAAAGATAACGCCACCACCTGCTCCAGTCACAGTCTGAATATGACCGATTTCAATTTCCTCAAAGGCACGCTTGATAATCACGATATCCTCTGAGATAGAGGATTTGGCAGATTCGTACTTTTCTGCAAAGGTATTGAGACTTGTTAGTTTGTATGGATTATTAATCAAATAGTTGGAAATGACAACCATCCGATCACTTCTTCTTAATTTCATTTTTATTTACCATTCCATTTAATTTTAATATTTTATCCATTATACCATATTCACATAAAAAAACGAACATTATTGCGTAAAAAATGCTCGTTTTTCTTAAATTATTAATCTAAATCTGGTTTATAGAAGGAACGATTGTCCATAGCGAAGATTTTATTGGTCATCTCTCCTTTGTCCACCAAAGCTAGAGCCGTTGACATCATCATCATGCTGGCATCTAGATTGTCAATCATATGAATAATCTCTGCCTCCATAATGCGTGGACGGACTGGACTTCCATACTCCAGCAAGCCATGGTGACTGAGGATGACATGGCGCAGTAGCATCACTTCTTCTCTAGTATCATCAATGCCCAGTTCCATGACTGTCTTGGTAATTTCGCTATCGATGAGGGCTATATGGCCGATGAGATTGCCTCGCACTGTATACTCCGTATGGTCTGGTCCCGTCAACTCAATAACCTTGGCCAAATCATGCAGCATAATCCCGGCATAGAGGAGGCTCTTATTGAGCTGAGGATAGATCTCGCTAATGGCATCTGCCAAGCGCACCATGGTTGCTGTATGATAGGCCAAACCCGTTTCAAAGGCATGGTGGTTGGTCTTGGCAGCTGGATAGGAGTAGAATTCCTTATCGTACTTGGTGTAGAGACTACGCACGATACGTTGCCAGACAGGATTTTCAATCTTGAAAATCATTTGCGACATGTAGTCACGGATTTCCTTGACATCGACTGGTGACTTGACCTTGAAGTCAGCTGGATCATTGGGTTCCCCAGGTTGAGGTAAACGAAGCGTAATTTGATTGACTTGAGGAGTATTATTATAGACTTCTCTGCGTCCCTGCATGTGGACAACTTTCCCAGCGGTAAAGGCCTCAACGTTATGAGGTTGGGCATCCCAGAGTTTCCCTTCAATCTCGCCACTATCGTCTTGGAAGGTAAAGGCTAGGTAGTTTTTCCCAGCTCGTGTCTGTCTCAGGTCAGCTGACTTAATCAGGTAAAAACCTTCAAACAGCTCATCTTTTTTCATGTGACTAATCTTCATATTCTTCCTCATCTTCTTGGAAATGGAGTAGATCAAGCGCAGGCTCACCTTCTGATAATTCAATGTGACGGAGCGTCCGCTCGATAGCTGTGGTACGACGGTTTAATAATTCATCAATATTGCCAGAGGCATGTTGGAGATGCTTTTGTGCTTTGACCAGAATGCCACCAAACTTGCCAAACTCGGTCTTGACGCTGGCAAGAGTCTTGCTGATATGGTCGGCACTCTTTTGGATATTGAGAGTTTTGAAGCCAACCGATAGGGAGTTGAGCAGGGCTGATAGGGTACTTGGACCTGCGACAATAATCTGCTCCTCCCGCCTCAAATCATCAAAGAAGACCGGATTGCGAACAATCTCTGAATAAAGACCTTCTGTCGGAACAAACAAGACTCCAAAATTGGTCGTCCGAGGTGGCGCTATGTACTTGCTCTTGATATCCTTGGCAAAGCGCTTGACGCTTGCTAGGAGTGACTTGCGACAACGTTCGATTTCGTCCTTATCGCCTGCTTCATAAGCTTCTTCTAAGCGGTAATAATCCGCCAGTGGAAACTTGGAGTCAATCGGTAAATAGACGTATTCCTGGTCGCCTTGCCCAGGCAACTTGATGGCGTACTCTACTCGCTCGCTAGAGTTTTCAACCGTTGCAAATTCTCGTTCGTACTGGGCAGGTGTCATGATGTCTTCAATGATTTGCCCCAGTTGCAATTCTCCCAGAATGCCTCGCGTCTTGGTCCCAGAGAGAACCTTGTTGAGGGCACCAACATCGCGGGCAACTGTCTGCATTTCTCCCAAACCTCGATTGACAGACTCTAGTTGCTTTGAAACTGTCTCAAAGGAAGCCTGCAAGCGCGTCTGCAAGGTCTTTTCTAACTTTTCCTCGACAGTTTGACGCATTTGTTCCAAACGTTGCTCATTGGACTCCTGCAGGGCTTGGAGACGTTGGTCGGTCTTATCTCTGGTTTGAAGGAGATTCTCGTTCATCTCCTGTCTAACTTGCGTCAGGCCTTGGTGCAATTCCATTCGTACTTCCTGCAAGCGGTCACTGACAGCCACTTCCAAATCTTTTTGATCCAGCTGGCTGACTTGTCTTGCTTGTTCAAAGCGGTAATCCAGTTGATCTGAAAGATTGTCTGCCTGATCCTCCAAACTCTTGGCTAGGTATTTGTCTTGCTTATCCTGCCTTTGCCAAATCAGAAAGAGCCCAGCTAGGTTGGCAATTAATAATAGTAGTAATACAGTCTCCATCCTACCTCCTGTCCTTGCTATGCAGCACGACGACATAGCCATCTGGGCAAGTTACCGCAACTTCCCTATCTATATATTCGTTAGAAGCGTACACTTTTTTAAAGAAAAAATTCTCCTCTGTCAATTCGTACTTGGCACCAAGAATAGTCAGCTGGCTATCCCGAACTGGCATAAAGGCTAGATAATCGTAGTCTGAACGGGGCTCTAGCTGACTGGTCCCTTCTGGACAATAGGCAATCACATTTTGCCCATCCTCAATCGCTATCTGGCGCATATAGGGTGCCAACTTGGGATTGCTAGGCAGAAAGACATTAGCCAGCATATGATCAATACGACCACCCAAAGCCCCAAAAATGGTCACTTGGGCTTGAGGATTTTTTTCAAAAATCGTTAAAAGTGCTAGTTCCAGATCCGTATCATCCTTTTCTGGCTGGGCTTGAACAAAATGCTGGGCACGTTTTTGAATCAACTGACGTTCGTCTGCAGTCACCGAATCAAAATCTCCAACTGCTAGGTCGAGAGGAAGGTCTTCTTCCAAGACCCAGAGCGAGCCTCGATCCACACCGACAAAGCAATCAAAATCCGTCCGATAATGACCGCGATCTCCGCCGGCAAAAACGGCAACCCTAGTCCAATTGTTTTCTGAGAGTTTGCACTCGTTCATTGACATCTCCCTTAAAGACATAAGACCCTGCTACAAAAACGGTAGCACCAGCTTCTTTAGCCTGAGAAATGGTTTGAACATCAATCCCACCATCGACTTCGATCTCAAAGCTCAAACCTTTTTCCTCACGAAGGGCAACCAACTCACGAACCTTGTCCATGGTTTCAGGCAGAAAAGTTTGCCCACCAAATCCAGGGTTAACCGTCATGACCAAGACTTGATCAACTAGATGAAGAACATGCTTAATCGCCTCGACAGGTGTCCCAGGATTGATAACCACAGAAGGTTTAACACCGAGAGAGCGAATTTTTTGGAGGGCGCCATGGATATGAGGCGTTGCTTCCACATGGATACTGATGATATCCGCTCCTGCACGCGCAAAATCTTCTAGATGATGCTCAGGATTTGATACCATCAAGTGGCAGTCAAAGACCATCTTGCTATGGGGGCGAAGAGCTTCAACCACACCTGCACCAAAACTGATTTGTGGTACAAAGTGCCCATCCATGATATCGATATGGGCATACTCTGCCCCAGTTGCTTCTAGGCGTTTGATTTCACGTTCAAAGTTGGCATAATCTGCTGCCAGAATTGACGGAGCAATCTTGTATTGAGACATAGGTTTCTCCTTATTTTGGAATTTTTTTGCTGACTTTTTTATAGGTTTCTCTGCGATTTTCAATTTCACTGAGGAATTGCAGGTAGTTGTCAAAACGGAAGGTCGCAATAGCGCCTTCTTCTATAGCCGGCTTAACCGCACAGGACGGTTCATGGGTATGGGTACAAGTACGGAACTTACAATCTCGACTGACACTAGCAATCTCTGGAAAGGCCTGATTGAGGTCTTCAGCCGTTGACACTTCATAATCCAGTGATGAAAAGCCTGGCGTGTCTGCGATTTTACCTCCATTAAGGTTGTAAAAACTAACAGCTCGAGTGGTATGGCGACCACGACCTAGACTATCTGAGATTTCTCCTGTTTCAAGATTAAGGTCCGGTGCGATTTTATTGAGAAGGGTTGACTTCCCAACACCTGTCTGCCCCATAAAGACCGTAACCTTGCCTGTTAACAAGGGCAAAAGTTCCTCCTTACTGGTCACAAAGTCGTAACCAATGGCGCCGTAAGTCTGCTGGTAAAAATCCAGTTCTCCTCTATCTTCCAGCAAGTCCATTTTAGAAATATAAACAATAGGATGGATGCTCTTATGCTCCAAAAGAACCAAGAACCGATCCAGCAAGTTGCTGTTGAAGTCCGGTTCCTTGACGGACATGATTACCACAGCCTGATCGATATTGACAATAGGCGGACGAACCAGACTGTTTTTCCGTTCGTGTATCTTGAGGATATAGCCCTCTGAATTTTCCTCGGCAGAAAAATCTACCCAGTCCCCGACGTAGGGTGTATGGCCTTTTTTACGGAAATTCCCACGCGCACGTGTCTGATAAACCTGACCATCACTCTCCACATAGTAGAATCCCGCCAAGGCTTTAATGATTTGTCCCTGCATCTTAGAGTCCTTGTCCTTTAAGCGCATCTGAAAGGCTAGCAAATTCTTCCAAGCTAAGTGCTTCCCCACGCACAGATGGAGACAAGCCTGCCTGATCCAAAGCCTTGGTCAACTTTTCCTTGACTTCATCAGTCTTGCCAAAGTAGCCTGTTAAGTTATTCCATAAGGTCTTGCGACGATGGGTGAAACTAGCCTTGGAAACCTTAAAGAAAAAGTTCTCGTCTTCCACTGCTACAGCAGGCTCTGGACGGCGCACCATTTTTAAAATGGCTGAGTCCACATTTGGGGCTGGCACAAAGACCGTACGAGGCACGATGAAGGCAACCTTGGCTGTCATGTAATATTGAACAGCAATCGACAAACTACCGTAAGCTTTGGTATTGGGCTGTGCTGAGATGCGATCCGCCACTTCTTTTTGCATCATGACGACAAACTCACTAAAAGGAATGCCACTCTCGATTAAATGCATGAGAATAGGAGTCGTAATGTAGTAGGGCAAATTGGCAACTACCTTAATCGGCAATTCAGGATTTTTGAAATTCTTGATATACTGCGCCAAGTCAACTTTGAGAATGTCCTCGTTGACTACTGTTACATTGTCAAAATCACGCAGGGTATCTGCCAAAATCGGTACCAAACGGTGGTCGATCTCAAATGCCATGACTTGAGCTGCACGCTCAGCCAAAAATTCTGTCAAGGCACCAATCCCTGGCCCGATTTCGATAACGTTAACCTGATCATCAATTTCAGCTGTATCCACGATTTTTTGAAGGATATTGGTATCCGTCAGGAAATTTTGCCCGAAGGACTTTTTAAAGGTAAAACCGTGACGCTCCAGCACTGCCTTGGTCACGCTATAATCTGCAATTCTCATCTATTCTCTTTTCTAATATAGTATGCTTCCGGGGTATAATGATAGAGCAAAACAAATAAGGGAGTCTCAGTAATTCCTTCCAACATCTCTTTTAAGACCGCATCTGGATGAATAATCTCTCGTGTTTTGGTGAAATAAACACCTTGTTCCCCATTTCGATTACGGAGTTCCCAAGCGACATTGTTTCCTTGAACAGACGGCAAATAACGTTCCTTTTCTAGAAAGTCAAAAAATTCTTTCACCGTCATATCTTCAGGAATCTCAAATTCTGTCTCATGAGGCAATACATCGTCCCCCATACATACAGAATCTCTATTAACTCGAATTTTCATTTCGCACTGTCCTTATAAGTTTCTATTTTAACGCTATCAAAATAAATAGCCCTAGAAATAAATCAACTATAATACATCGTCATATATACGAGGAACTATTTAACATCCCTTAACTTATCCTGGCTTCTTCCATTTTCATTAGGAACACATCAAACAACTCCATATACGGAATTTTCACTCACTATTGAAACAACTTGTAAAATCTGTTCTATTTTTTAAAATCTTTATCATTCATCGTTTGAAAAAGTCAATTGCTCAAGTAAGGAATAAAGTTTTGCTTGCTCCTCTTCTTCGTAAGCAGATCTATTTGCCTTTACTTCCCTACATTTCTCGTCATACAAAAAACCGTCATATCCGTCTTCTGTAGATAAGGCTGTGTAGACTTTCGCCATTTCTTCAGGACTAATCGAAAATCTTGACTTGATTTTATAAAGATTTTTCATAAAAGCGCTGAGGTGATTATAGCGGCGCATATCTACTTTGACATTGGTCACACGAATTGCCTGAATTTTAATATCTTTCCAATGTTCCCGCATATAAAGCGACAGCATCAACAAGGCTAATTTATTCTGATAATAAGTCTTAGCAGGACTGTAATGTTTTTGACCAGCTAAATTTTCAAAATCAAGTTTCATGAAGGGATAAAGCACTAGCCCCTGGGAAGAAATATTAATAATCCGTCCACTCTCTGACTTTTCCAACAAACCTTTCAACAGGAAAGAAAGCAGGAAGGGCGCAACAACATTGGTCGCAAATTGTTTTTCTAGTCTATCCTTAGTCAGGATGGGCTTTTTGACTGATAAATCAAAGTCAGCTGCATTGTTAATTAGAACGTCTAGAACGTCTTCTTTTTGAATATACTGTTCCGCTGCTTTCCTGACACTCTTCATATCAGATAAATCAGCCAAGATATAATCTACATGTGGATTTCCTGTCTGCTGACGAATTTCCTCACAAGCTTGCTCGGCAGCCTCTTGCCGCCTACAAAATAGGGTCACTGACCACCCTTTCTCAGCTAACTGCCTTGCAGCTTGATAACCGATGCCACTGTTACCACCGGTAATAATTACTTTTTCCATTCTTTACTCCTTTAAATTGAATATTTTGTCATAACTTCTTCCACTTCTGCCAAGGTTACGCCAAACAACTCTAAGCGCTTGAGGAGTTGCTTACCGTTGGAATAGCCGATGCGGAGCTGTTCGCCTAGATACTCTCTGCGCCTACGACTGTCTGCTCCCGCTAAGAAACCTAGGCGAATCAAGTCACCACGACTGATGTCAAACTCGTTCTCGTTTTCAAATTGCTCTGTCACCTGAGTCAGCGCTGTTTTTAGATCTTCATAGCTGGCGTGTTCGATTCCCAGAGAACGTCCCTTGGACTTAGATTTGGGAACAGCTTCATCTCGCTTGAGAAAGGCATGCTGCACTGTTGGAATGGCCGTCATAATCATGCGACGAATGCGCTCCCCATTAAAGTCAGGGTCTGTAAAGACAATGACTCCATGCAGTTCATGCAGGCGACGAATCCGCTCTATATCCTGGTCATTTATTGCGGAACCTCGTGTTTCATAGGTCTCTACATCAAAGTAACGTTTGAGATTGGCCGTATCATCGCGACCTTCGACCACGATGACTTGGGAAATTTTTTCTTTCATTACTTGCTATCCAATCCAAAGATACGCTCTGCATTTGCAGTTGTTATAGCTGCTAATTCCTCGGTCGTCATCCCACGCAAGTCGGCGATAAAGTCCACCACGTATCGTGTGTAGGCTGTTTTGTTTTCACGGCCACGTTTAGGAACAGGAGCCAGATAGGGCGCATCCGTTTCTACCAAAATCTTGTCTAACGGAAGTTCTCTAGCAGCCTCTTGGATATCCGTCGCTTTCTTAAAGGTCACCACACCTGAGAAAGAAATGGTCATGCCAAGCTCGACAAACTTCTCAGCCCACTCCAAAGAACCTGAGAATGAGTGCATGATGCCACCACGAGGACCAACGCCCTCGCTCTTGATAATCTCATAAGTATCTTCTAGCGCATCACGGGTATGGACCACAAAAGGCAAATTCAAATCCTTAGACAACTGAATCTGACGGCGAAAAACCTGCTCCTGCACTTCCTTAGGTGCTGTCATCCAATGGTAGTCCAGACCAATCTCCCCCAAGGCAACGACCTTGGGATGTTTTAGTTTTTCAAGCAAGTAAGCTTCGACCTCGTCTGTGTAAGTCCCTGCTTCCGTCGGATGCCAGCCAATAGTTGCGTAGAGTTGCTCATACTCATCTGTCAATTCTAGGGCTCGCTCAATGGTCGGTGTATCAAAACCAACAATGTTCATCCGAGTCACACCCATCTCAGCAGCCAGGGCGAGTTCTTCTGCCTCGCGTCCTGCAAATTCTTCTACATTTAAATGTGTGTGCGTATCAAAAATCATCTCTTCTAACCTCATTCTTCCATCTATTATACCAAAAATAGCATCCCTCGGCTTGGAAAAATATCCAAAAATCAGTCATTCTCCCTTGACTGCCCTTTTTCAAAGCAGTATAATATCACTTATTGAAATTTTCATCAAAGGAAAAGAAAATGTTTAGAAAATTAAAATATACCTTTATCGGTCGACCACTCAAGTCTCTCACAGACGGCGAAGGGGGATTACTTGGAAAAATGCAGGCACTTGCAATGTTATCCAGTGATGCCTTGTCTTCTATTGCCTATGGGCCTGAACAAGTCATTCTCGTTTTAGTTAGTCTCTCTCCTCTCGCCATTTGGTGGAGCCTCCCTATCGGTATTTTTGTCCTCTTACTGCTCGCTAGTTTGACCATTTCCTATCGTCAAATCATCCACGCCTATCCTCAAGGTGGTGGGGCTTATATGGTCACTCGGGAAAACCTCTCCCCTGAACTAGGCTTGATTGCAGGGGGCAGCCTCCTTGTTGACTATATGCTGACAGTAGCCGTATCCGTTGCTTCTGGAGCTGATGCTATTACTGCAGCCATCCCTGCCCTCCATCCCTACAATCTTCATATCTCTATTTTCCTAGTCTGCCTGCTCATGCTCTTGAATTTAAGAGGCTTGAAAGAATCTGCCAGCTCTCTGATGATTCCCGTCTACCTCTTTATCTTCAGTACCGTCTTTCTCTTACTTTATGGGTTCTTTCAACTATTTACAGGTTCCCTAAACTATCAGGCGACTTCAACCATTGGACAAACTGTTCCGAGTCTTTCCATCGTTCTCCTACTAAGAGCCTTTACCAGTGGCTCTGCCTCTCTGACAGGGGTTGAAGCTATTTCAAATGCGGTACCATTTTTTAAAACTCCGAAAGAAAAGAATGCTGCTCAGACTTTGACCATCATGTCGCTGATTTTAGGATTTCTTTTTGCAGGCATTACCTTCCTAAACTACTGGATGGGTATCACGCCTCAACACGGAGAAACCATCCTCTCGCAAATGGCCAAGGGTATTCTTGGTGATTCATTCTTTGGCCATGCTAGCTACTATCTCTTCCAGTTCTCAACAGCCTTAATTCTAGCTGTAGCTGCAAATACTGGCTTTTCAGCCTTCCCTATGCTGTCCTACAATATGGCCAAAAACAAGTACATGCCTCATCTCTTTATGGAAAAAGGGGATCGCCTTGGCTACTCCAACGGTATCTTAACTCTGGCCTTTGGGGCTATGATCCTTCTTCTCATTTTTAATGGGAATACTGAACGCTTGATTCCTCTTTATACTATCGGGGTCTTCGTTCCCTTTGCCCTTTCTCAGACTGGGATGATTCGCCATTGGAAAAAGGAAAAAGGAGTAAACTTCTTAAAATCTGCCTTCGCTAATATCCTTGGGGCCATCATTTGTTATGCCATTGTCCTCATTTTACTCCTCTTCAGACTGGGTGATATCTGGCCATTCTTCCCAATTATTCTAGTCTTAACCTTCCTCTTTTTGTCCATTCACAACCATTACCAAAAGGTGGCTAAACAACTACGACTCTACGAAGGAATTGAAAAGCGCACTTATGACGGCAACCTTGTCCTTGTCCTAGTAGGAAATGTTACTCGAGTAAGTGTCGGAGCCATTAACTACGCTCAAAGTATCGGTGACGAAGTGTTAGCCATGCACATTTCTACTAAAGAAACGGCAGAAAAAGACCAAGAAATTCTTCAGGAATTTGCCGATTACTTCCCAAATATCACTCTGAAGAATATCAACACCAGCTACCGCGACATCATCACCCCTAGCGTTAAGTATGTCAAACGAATCGCCCAAGAAGCTAAGCAAAAAAACTACACTGTTACAGTCCTTGTCCCACAGTTCATCCCTAACAAGCCTTGGCAAAATATCCTCCACAATCAAATGAGCCTCAAACTAAAATACGCTCTCAGATGGCACGAAGACGTCGTTGTCGCTAGCTACTCTTATCACTTAAAAGAATAAACAAAAGCTCAAAATCATTTGTTTTTGATTTTGAGCTTTTTTATCTAAAATTCTCAAATTTTCTTATAGATCAGTGACTTATTTCATGATACAAAACTTATACTGAAATGTATGAATCTTTCACTAACTACACTTGTTGAGCAAAACAAAAGCCAGTAGACTCGAGTTCCTACTGACTTCTTTGTTGAATTTGTTTGGATTATGCAGCCAAAACTTTGCGTCCTTTACGACGACGAGCTGCCAATACGCGACGACCGTTTTTAGTTGACATACGGTTACGGAATCCGTGTTTGCGCGCACGACGAATTTTACTTGGTTGATAAGTACGTTTCACGATGAATACCTCCTCATAGATTTTGTATTCGTTTAGCCGGCTATAAAGTGATCAGTTACTAAACATACTTTACTATTCTATCTGATTCTGATACTTTTGTCAATAGCTCTAGGCAAATGTTTCCAGCTTTT
Organism: Streptococcus sp. BS35b; assembly: GCF_000286475.1. Classification (NCBI taxonomy): domain Bacteria; kingdom Bacillati; phylum Bacillota; class Bacilli; order Lactobacillales; family Streptococcaceae; genus Streptococcus; species Streptococcus sp. BS35b. The sequence goes on along the minus strand of NZ_ALKH01000017.1, from coordinate 31,559 downwards.
TCTCATGTAAGCCCTATCTACGATACTGTTTCAAGAAACGAGTCATCTTTTCTTGGATTTGTGCTAATTCATCTACACGAGGAAGATAAACAATACGGAAATGGTCTGGTTCTTGCCAGTTAAAACCGCGACCATGAACCAAGAGAACCTTCTCTTGCTTCAAGAAATTGAGGACAAACTGTTCATCATCATCAATGCGGTACATATTGCGGTCGATTTTAGGGAAGATATAAAGACCCGCCTTCGGCTTGACCGCAGACAAACCTGGGATATCTTGAATGGCATTGTAAATGAAGTTTCTTTGCTCGTAAATCCGTCCACCAGGAAGGAGCAATTCATCCACTGACTGGTGCCCACCTAGTGAAGTTTGTACGACTTGCTGGGCCAAAACGTTAGAGCAAAGACGCATATTGGACAGCATATTGAGCCCTTCGATATAGCCCTTGACATGGTGCTTAGGACCAGACAAGACCATCCATCCTACACGGAAACCAGCGATGCGATGAGATTTTGACAGACCATTCATGCTGACACAGAAAACATCTGGTGCCAAGCTAGCCACAGGCGTATGCACATGCCCATCCATCACCATGCGATCATAAATTTCATCCGCAAAGATGATCAAATCGTTTTGACGGGCAATCTCAATAATCTCCAACAAGAGTTCCTTGGGATAGAGAGCTCCTGTCGGATTATTTGGATTGATGAGAATAATAGCCTTGGTATTTGAAGTGATTTTTGACTTGATATCGTCAATATCTGGGTACCATTCTGCAGCCTCATCACAGATATAGTGGACGGCATTTCCTCCAGCTAGGCTGACAGCCGCTGTCCAGAGAGGATAGTCCGGCATAGGAACCAAGACCTCATCTCCATTGTCCAAAAGCCCCTGCATGGACATGACAATCAGTTCACTGACACCATTTCCAAGGTAAATATCATCAATATCCACATTTGGGAATTTCTTCAGTTGGCAATACTGCATGATGGCCTTGCGGGCTGAGAAAATCCCTTTGGAATCAGAATATCCCTCACTATCACGCGCATTCATAATCAAGTCATGAATGACCTCATCTGGCGCTGTAAAGCCAAATTCTGCTGGATTCCCTGTATTCAGGCGTAAAATCTTTTCTCCGTTTGCTCGCATACGCATGGCTTCTTCTAAAACAGGACCACGGATATCATAAGCAACATGCTCTAGCTTGCTAGATTTGTTAAATTCTTTCATCTTTTTTCCTCAATTCGTCAGGATAGTAACATTATACCACTAGAAAGTCGCTGCGACAAGCTTCCATAAACAAGGAATCAAAAGAAAAAAATGGACAATGGGAATTCTCACCAATTCTCTTTTCTTTTATTTCTATATACTTACTAAGTCTATGGCCAACAATATGGTTTAAAATATGATTTTTACTTTACTTCTTTAGTGAAAAGGGTTACAATAAAAGTAAGAAAATTTCAGGAGGTTTCATTATGGCACAACGTTACCAAAATGTTATGGTCGCAATTGATGGTTCTAAAGAAGCGGACTTGGCTTTCGTCAAAGGTGTTTACACTGCTCTACGCAATGAATCCAAGCTCACCATTGTCCATGTTATTGACACACGCGCTCTTCAAAGCGTATCTACCTTTGATGCTGAAGTTTACGAAGAACTCCAAGCCGATGCTGAAAGTATGATGAAAGAGTATGAAAAGCGTGCAAAAGACGCTGGTTTAACGGATATCCACATCGTCATCGAAATGGGAAATCCAAAAACTCTCCTCGCTCGGACGATTCCGGACGCAGAAAATGTTGACTTGATTTTAGTTGGTGCTACAGGTCTCAATGCCTTTGAACGCCTCTTAGTCGGTTCTTCATCTGAATATATTCTCCGCCATGCAAAAGTCGATTTGCTGGTCGTAAGAGAAAGTGAAAAAACATTGTAAATAGTAAGAAAAGGAGCCTAGAACTCCTTTTTGTTTGCCCTGATTAATCTACACAAAAAGGCTTTAAACAATTATTTAAAGCCTTTGTCTTATTTAGAAAGTGATCAATTCCAAAAGATCGAATTATTTGTAACTGTAGGCCCAGTAGTATACACCGTTTCCGTCAACGACTGTGGCTACAGCCCCTTCTGTGACATTTGGATCAAGAAGCAATTCTCTCAAACCACTGTTTGCCCATTTCTTAACAACAGTAGCTGCATCTTCGTCACGACGTCCGACAAAGCCTGCGCTATCATACTGACGTGAGATTTCATTTACTTTTGGAAGTGCTTGATTTTGATAAATATCTTCCGACCAAGTCAATTCTTTCAACCCTTGAGCTTTACGAGTTTCATTGATTTTAGCAAAAGCTTCTTTCGCTTTTGAAACATAGTCATAGTTTGTATCGTTTGTCGCTTCAACGCGGTAAATAAACTTCACATAACCAAATTCTACATCACTGTATTTCTTGTCCTCAACACCACTCTTGAGGTTTGCGACCAAGACATAGTCTTTAGCATATGGGTTTTCTTTGGTCTTCTCAAAGATTTCTGGATCTTCGATTTCCCACTCAACTTTAGCATCCCAACCAGAGTTATCAAGGAACTTAGGATTCATTTTTTCGATGACATAGTTTTTAAATTCTTCAACATTTTTGAATGGTAATGGTTGACCTGCTTTGGCAGTTGTTACTAGGTTAGTTGAATAGAGTTTCACGCTAGACTTTTGATCACTGTACATGTATTCATCGTCAGCAGTATTTTCGTGAAGTTTCGGATCAAGAGCTGGATCGTTTGGATCAGTCATACCTTGAAGTTTCCATTTTCCTCCAAGCCACTTCCAGTATGCTGAGTAACCTGTACGCTCTGAGTTAGATGGTACATAGTAGTAATGTGTACTACCGTCGAAGTAGTAGTTTTTATCATTCTTAAGAGCTTCGTCTCCTGGTTTTCCTGGTGGGTAAACCAATTTAGGAGTTTGTCCATTTGGTGCCCAAGCCAAGTGTTCCAATCCTTCAGCTGGTTTTTCAACATAGGCAGGAATTTGGTTTTCACTTGGTTCATCAGTCGTTACTAAACCTGGCGTTGCTGGGATAGCCGGAGTTGTTGGTTGTCCTGGTTTTGGCTCAGTTGGTGTTGTTGGCTCTTCAGGTTTATCACTAGGAGCTGGTGTTGGAGTCTCTGGTTCTGCTGGTGTTGGAGTAGGAACTTCAGGTTGACTTGGTTGTGCTGGCTCAACCGGAGTTGTTGGTTGTTCTGGTTTTGGTTCTGCTGGTGTTGTATCAGCAGAATCTTTCACCAATACCCACTTACCATTTTGGTAGTAGTAATAATCACCATTGTCCAATACATAGTAATGGTAACCATTTTCGTAACGATAATGCGGATCATTTTCCAAGTTGTTAGTGGATGAGTTGTTGTTACTATTGTTTGTCAAAGGTTTCCACTGACCGTCACGATAAATACGGTAGCTACCATCGTTCATACGGTAGTAGTGATTGCCATTCCAGTAAATATAGTTTTCATCGCTAGCAAGATTGTTATAATTATTCCAATAGTTGTAACCATAATAGTTGCTGCCATTATCATAGTCATAATAATTATTCCAATAGTTGTAGCCGTAGTAATTACTACTGTTATCATCGCCATAATAGTTATTCCAGTTATTGTAGCCATAATAACCATTACTATAGCCATAGTAGTTATTCCAATTATTGTAACCGTAGTTGTAACTTGGATAATAGCTACCATATCCATAGTTATAGCTTGGGTAGTAGCTATTGTAGCCATAGTTATAGCTTGGGTAATAACTGTTGTAGCCATAACTTCTTACAGTATAGTTTGATGTGCGACTACGATTTGCAGTAGTACGGTTAGAAGTACGATTGCTTGAACGGCGGCTAGTTCTTGTATAGTAACTATTATTTCCATTCCAATTGTAAGCAGCGTGAGCTTCACTTGGTGCAAAAGTTGGAAGCATTGTTACAGCTGTTAAAACAGAAGCTGTCAAATAGGTATATTTTTTCTTCATTTCAACCTCTTAATTCTTTAATTTTTAAACTTGAAAATTAAAATAATAAAAATTTGGAAAGCAATTGTGCACAATTTTATAACTAAACCTCAAAACTAGAGTAAATTCTTCACATCAGCTTGTTAACAGGCCTGAAATAAACAAGTTGACTTTCTGTCCTTTCATAAAAGAGCATTTTATAGCAACATAAGGGATTTCATATTTATTCGCTTTCTGAATTTATTCTAACACATCAAGTTTCAAATATCAAATAATCCGGCTCGGTTTCTGATATTCTTTGCAAAAACGTAATTTCTTATTTTTTATTTTCACTATCCTTTCATTCTTTCTTTTCTATTTTCAGTATAAATATACTTATAATAATTAGTGGTACATATAAACGTTCGGTTTTTAGATTCAAAAAGATCCCCGAATTTTTCATCCAGGGAAAAGAATTTTCTCTTATTTTTTATTTTTTCTTTCTTTATGTCGCTCATAAGCCTTAAGCTGACGTTGTAGCTCCTGTTTAATGGCAGGTTCTGGAGCATATTTTTCTTCCCAGTCATCTGGTTTTAAAATCTTGTGCGTGACTGGGTCAAAATGAGCTTTTCCATCAGGGAAAACCTTCCCCATATTTGCTTCATGGACAATATCAAAAATGCGTTCTGGATCCACTCCCATCAAAACAAAACTACCGTACGTGAAATACAGTGTGTCAATCAAAGCATCCACTTGACCAACCAGATTTTGCTTCGCAGGTGTCTTTTTCGCCACTTTCTCTGCTGCCTTATCAAGCGCCTCATGCATGCTTGCAAGGGAGTCTTGGAATTCTTCCTCCGAAGAACTTGCCGCGCGAACAAACTCTACTAATTCTTCAATTTTAAAGTCTGCGCGGTGGGTTGCACCTTCAACATCCCATGCTTGTGGCTCTTCTTGAGTTCGTTCATCCATCGTGTGGTGGAAGGTCTTTACTTTATTAAAGTGGTAGTCCCGACTGACAAACACTTTTTCTGAAGCCAAAACACCAAAGTGCTCAAGCGCCTTGTGGATGCCATCTTGTTGATTGCTTGCTGTAATGTGTTTAGCAACCTCTTTGGCACTGCTACTGCCATTTCCCATAGCGACTGACATACCGACACCTGCTAACATTTCCAGGTCGTTATCTGAATCACCAAAGGCCATGACTTGGTTGAGATCAAAGCCATATTCTTTCCCGACTCGGCGAATGCCTTCTAGTTTAGAATTTCCTTGGTTGATGATATCTGCTGCAAAAGGATTGCTTCGAGTTAATTTCAAATCTTCAAAATCACTTGCAGCTTTCTCAGATTCTTCTGGCGTCATCAGCATCAAAACTTGATAAATGGGTTGATTAATCAAGTTAAGCAAGTCGTCTTCCTTTTGAGGAACTGCCTTGCTGACCATCCGATTAAAAGAGCGACTAACGGTTCTTGTTAGCACAGTCGGAATAAAACGACTAACCAGTTGGGAAAAGGAGCCGAGACCAAATGACATAATTTTCGAACCAACAACGGCATGCTCGGTTCCAAGAGCGATTTCTTTACGCTCCTTTTTAGCATAAGCAATCAGTTGACGCAGGCTTGACTTAGCAATCGGACTTGCAAAGAGTACCTTTTCCTTATTAAAAATGTATTGGCCATTGTAGGTCACCGCAAAATCCAAGTCCAAGTCTTCCATCAATTCCTTGACAAAAAACGGCCCTCGTCCTGTTGCTACTCCGACAAGTACACCTTGCTCTTTGACAATCTTAATCGCGTCCTTAGTGGATTTCAAAACACTCTTACGATCGTTGACTAGCGTTCCATCGATATCAAAAAAAACAGCTTTGACTTCCATCCTATCCCATTCTCCCCTTTTGTGTTACAATGATTATACCACATTTCAGAAAGAGTGACTAAATCATGCCTAAGAAAATCCTTGTTTTGCATACAGGTGGGACTATTTCCATGCAAGCAGACGCTACTGGGGCAGTTGTAACTAGTCAGGACAATCCCATGAACCATGTTTCCAATCCGCTTGAAGGGATTGAGGTTCATGCCCTAGACTTTTTTAATCTGCCAAGCCCTCATATCAAACCCAAGCATATGCTTGCGCTCTATCATAAAATCAAAGAGGAAGCTGACAACTACGATGGAGTTGTCATCACACATGGTACAGATACCTTAGAAGAAACAGCTTACTTCCTTGATACCATGAGAATTCCGCCCATCCCCATCGTTCTAACAGGGGCCATGCGTAGTTCTAATGAACTTGGTAGCGACGGTGTATATAACTATCTGAGCGCTCTGCGAGTTGCCAGTGATGATAAAGCAGCCGACAAGGGTGTGCTGGTTGTCATGAACGACGAGATCCACGCAGCCAAGTATGTTACCAAAACTCATACGACCAACGTCAGCACCTTTCAAACCCCAACACATGGACCTCTTGGCCTCATCATGAAGCAAGAAATCCTCTACTTTAAAACGGCTGAACCCCGTGTCCGGTTTGATCTCGAGCATATTCAAGGTCTGGTTCCCATCATCTCAGCCTATGCAGGTATGACAGACGAGCTGATCGATATGTTAGACTTGGAACAACTGGATGGCTTAGTCATTCAGGCTTTTGGAGCAGGCAATGTTCCCAAAGAAACAGCTCAAAAGTTGGAAAATCTCCTGCAAAAAGGAATTCCAGTCGCCTTGGTCTCACGATGCTTTAACGGCATTGCTGAACCTGTCTACGCCTACCAAGGTGGAGGAGTGCAGTTGCAACGAGCTGGTGTTTTCTTTGTCAAAGAACTCAACGCTCAAAAAGCTCGCCTCAAATTATTAATTGCCCTTAATGCTGGATTAAAAGGACAGGCTTTGAAAGACTATATGGAAGGATAAACCTCTTCTCTAGAAAGCAAATCAGGAAATCTCACGATTTCCTGATTTTTTCTATTTACGTTTTCGTGTAGAGCGGCGCTCTGTCAAACCATGAGGCAAGAGAACTTCACGTTCTTCCAACTCTTCCTTATGCATAATCTTAGTCAACATACGCATGCTGATAGCACCTAGATCATAAAGAGGTTGGGCAATAGTAGTCAAGTTTGGACGAGTGAATCGTGCAATCTGAGAGTCATCTGTCGTAATGATTTCAAACTCTTCCGGCACAGATACACCATGGTCAGCTAAACCATTCAACACACCTGCTGCCAATTCATCACCTGTTACAACTGCGGCTGTAGCTTGTGATGAAATCAAGCGTTCTGCCAAGGCATAACCATCGTCATAGCTGTATTTTGATTCAAAGACCAAACCCTCACTATAAGAATGTCCAGCTTTTTTCAAGGCTTCCTTGTAACCGATCAAACGAACCTTGCCATTGATATCATCGACAAGTGGTCCACTCACAAAAGCAATTTTTTCGTTTTCTTTAAGAAGGTAGCTCACGGCATCAATCGTTGCTTGTTTGTAGTCGATATTTACACTTGGAAGTTGATGTTCTACATCCACAGTACCAGCAAGAACAACCGGTGTACGTGAACGAGAAAACTCTGAACGAATCTTTTCAGTCAAGTGATAGCCCATAAAGATAATCCCATCGACTTGTTTTGAAAAGAGAGTGTTGACCACTGAAACTTCCTTTTCATCATCCTCATCACTATTTGCAAGGACAATGTTATACTTGTACATTTCAGCAATGTCGTCAATCCCCTTAGCAAGCGTTGAGAAATAACCATTGGTAATGTTAGGAATCACAACTCCGACTGTCGTTGTTTTCTTGCTAGCCAAACCACGTGCTACCGCATTGGGACGATAGTCCAAGCGATCAATCACTTCTAGGACTTTTTTTCGAGTGTTCTCTTTAACATTCTTGTTGCCATTAACGACACGGCTAACTGTTGCCATCGAAACTCCTGCTTCACGGGCGACGTCATAAATCGTTACTGTATCATCTGTGTTCATTCCGTTTCCTTTCTATAATGAAAATTTCGCTTTCACGCATCTACTTACTCCATTTTATCACTTATTGTAAACACTTTCAAGTGTTTTTAGGAGAAACTTTGAAAAAATTTCATTCTTCATTCTCATTTTGAAAAAGCGAGTACGATTTCTTGATTTTTGAGATATTTTGCTGTATGATAAGGAAAAATAAAAGGGGGAGGGGACTCTTATGGCTTTTACAAATACTCAGAGACGTTCTGCTAGTTTTGGTGTTGTGACCAGCCTGCCTGACGATGTCATTGACTCTTTATGGTATATTATCGATCATTTTCTGAAAAATGTCTTTGAATTAGAAGAAGAACTTGAGTTTCAACTGCTCAACAATAAGGGGACCATCACCTTCCATTTTTCTAGCCAGCACCTTCCGACTAGCATCGATTTTGATTTCAATCATCCTTTCGATCCGCTTTATCCTCCTAGGGTCCTTGTTTTAGATATGGACGGCAGAGAAACCATCCTCCTTCCAGAAGAAAATGACCTATTTTAAAAACTCTAGCTTCTCGGCGTAAAGTGCTGAGGAACTAGAGTTTTCTTTTTCTAATAAATGGATCGACTAACTACTAGACCATTGGGTTTTGTATACTCTAAATCAAGGTAATCCTGATATGTCCCTGGCACAATGAAACCTTGGGGACTCAATATATCAGTTCCAGCTTTTCCCACGATAGAGTCTGCCAGCAAAACACAATTGGTACTGAGAACAAAGTAGGTCTTAAACTCGGATGAGCTGAATTTATAGAGGGTCGCATCTGCTTCCTCTTTTAGTTGGTAGGAGTAGGTATGCTTGACCTCTCCCTCTCTTCTTTTCATCAACTGCGAGCTTGGTTCCCAAGGAATTAACAGATCTTCTATCTCCGCTAAACGCGCTTGGATGGCTGCTTTCTGTTGGTCCGTCAAACTCAGACCATAAGCAAACAAGGTCTTCTGACTTTCCCTCTTACAGAGCTCGATGTATTTTTCCCGATTGGCCTTAAACAAAACACCGTCTCCAACCATACCGAATAAACGCTCCGAGTGAGGGTCATACGAGCCATAGGAAATAACCTTTCCTTGATAACAAATATCCACATGTCCCATAGCGAGGAAGAAAGATGTTTCTGAGGTATGGATAAAAATTTCCAGATCAACTACCTGATCGTTTTTTCTTTCTGAATGAACTTTCCCTTCTTGACTTTCATGATTTGACAGCCACTCATTCAATTTGCGCAAGGTGCTGATAGGGATCAAAGCCGTCACAAAGATCGGCAAAGTCATTCGCATTCGTCGTTTTAGCTTGGGATTGTTTTCTATCCTTTCAAAAAAGAAACCATCCCGGAGGCTACTGGCTCCTAGCATGAGCAAGTAAAATCCAAGCAAGAGCAATTCAAAATTCGCTGCATCATGAAAAGGAGAGATGCTATAAAGCCCGAATCCTATCATCCATACAGCATCAAAGAGATGATGGATCCGAGGATGAATGGCATTTTTTCGATAGAGAGACCAGGTCACAAGACTAATGATGCCCGTAAACAACTGGTAGCTCGCAATGATAAAGACCAAGAGATAGAGGGCAAAATCTTGCAAAATGATAGAGTCAAACACGAGAGCTGCTACCACCAGCTTGCCCAAGGTTACAAAGATATTTTCCCGACGTTTTTTATCTTGAAACCAGCGAGTCAACAAGTGCCAAACTGCTGATAAGGAAAAGTAGTCCATCAGCAACTGGTACCCCATTCGCGGAATAACTTGTCCAAAACGAATCAAGAGGAGCCCTAAAACAATAGCAAGTAGTCCCTCCCCGATACTCTTCCACTTGCTATAGGTCTCGGAAAGCTTAGGCATTTCCTTGCTCCAACTGGTCAACCAAGTAACGAATTGGTTGTTTTAAGATTGGATGGATAAAATGGGGAGCTATTTCCACTAACGGCTCAAGGACAAAGAGGCGTTCTGCTATATAAGGATGAGGCAAGATGAGTTCGTCTGTGTAAATGATCTGGTCCTCCACAAAGAGTAGGTCCAAATCAATCAAACGAGGCCCCCAATGCACTTCTCTCACCCGTCCCATTTCTGACTCAATGGCTAATAATGTTTCTAACAAGACTGGTGCTGGTAGCCAGGTTTCTACTTCAATCACCTGATTGACAAAGCTATCCTGTTCCACACCACCCCAAGGCTCCGTCGTCAAGACACTGGACTCTTTGAGAATATGGATACCTCGAGCTCGCAATTTGTCAATAGCTTGTTCCAAGTTTGCTTGCTTATCTCCCATATTACTTCCCAGAGAGATAAAGGCCCGTTGCTTACGACGGTGAATGGTTACCGAGCAGGTATCCAACGGTAAATGCACTGGAGCCCAAGGTTTTTTTAGTTCCAACTCAATCTCTTGGACAAGAGGATAGGTCTCAAAGGTACGTTCAACTAGTTTGTAGGCTACCGTTTCAATCAAGTCCTCAGTGGTTTCCTGAAACCAGGTCGTCCACTGCTGACACAGTTCTCCATAATGGATAGATGCTGTTAAATCCAAGTCTGTCGCCGCCTTGGTCATATCATAGGATAAGCTTGCGGAAATAACAAACTTCTGCCCTAATTCTTTCTCACTAGGAAAAAGACCATGATAGGCAAAAATTTCCAAATCTTTAATCTGCAGTTGATCCATAACTAGTCCTTTCTAGAAAAATCCGCTTAAAGCGGATTCTTTTATAGTCCCATTAAACGATAAGCCTGGTCTCGGAGGTCTTTATCTGTTTCAAATAGACCACGAGCTACTGTCGTCAAGGTTGCCGTGCCTGGCTTTCTGACACCACGCATACTCATACACATATGTTCCGCCTCAATGACAACAAAGGCTCCCTTAGCCCCCAGATAGTCCATCAAGGCATCGGCTACTTCGATATTTAACCGCTCTTGAATTTGTGGTTTTTTCGAATAAACTTCAACCGTACGGGCTAGCTTAGACAAGCCTGCTACACGTCCATCTGGAATGTAGGCAATGTGCGCTCTCCCATAAAAGGGCAAGAAGTGGTGTTCACACATGGTGTGGAAAAAAATATCCTTTTCCACTACCATATTGTCATCAATAATCTCAAAAGATTTTGACAGGTGTTCCTCAGCAGTTTGGCCAAGACCTGAAAAAATCTCTTGATACATACGGGCTACGCGAGCAGGTGTTTCCTGCAAGCCCTCGCGGTTAGCATCCTCACCGACAGCCTCAATAATCATTTTTACAGCCGTTTCAATCTTTTGTGTATCCATTCTCGTTCTTCCTCTCCATCAGATAGGCTCTCACTTGGCTCAAGAAATACAAGGAACCTGTGATAATCCTAACTGTTTGTTTCTCTTCATTTTTATCTGTCAATTTCTGCTCTAGAAAATCCTGCCAACTTTGGTAATTGAGATTTCTAGACTTGGCTGTCTCTTTCAGCACGCTTTCATCCGTCGCCCGACTATCGTCAAAATGGGTTAAAGTCAATTGACTACCTGGCACCGTTTCTAGCAAATCCAGCATATCCTCCAAAGCCTTGGTTTTAATACACGTAAAGAGGATTTCCTTATGATAATCCGCAAAGCGTTCTTGCAAGTTTGCTAATAAAGCCTTGATAGCATGAGGATTGTGGGCCCCATCCAAAAGCAACAATGGGTCGCTAGACATGACCTCCAAACGCCCTGCCCATCTGGTCTCTTTCAAAGCTTGAGCAATTAAGTCATTACTTGCCAACTCCCGCCCATCTTCTTGACAAAAAGTATCAAGTAAAGCTATGGCCATCCCCGCATTCTCTATCTGGTGTAAACCAAGCAGGCCTGTTTGAAAGCAACCTTGTCTGACCGAACTGGTATAATCAAAGATTTCACCCGTCACCACACTCTTTTGATGACTGACCTGGTAATCTTTCCCATAGGCAAGTCTAGGCGCATTTTTAGCTTTTGCAATAGAGTCTATCACAGTCAAAGCTTCAGGAACAATATGACCTGTCACCAAGGGAATGCCTTGCTTGATAATACCAGCCTTCTGCTCTGCTATGGCTTCCAAGGTGTCACCAAGTAGGGCTACATGGTCCAGTCCAATGGTCGTAATCCCTGTCAAAATTGGCTGACAAACATTAGTACTATCCAAAAGACCACCCATGCCGACTTCCATGATAGCCACATCTACTTGCTCTAAGGCAAAGTAATCATAAGCTAGAGCTGTGATAATCTCAAACTCGGTTGGTCCCTGCAAATTGTCAGCCGATTCTCCCTCAAGCAAAGACTGATAGTCTGCCATGAGGGCTTCTAGCCTAGCCTCGGGGATAGATTCCCCATTGATGCTAATCTGATCTGTATAATGAATGAGATAGGGCGAGCTGAACACCCCTACTCTCAGGCCTAGCTTTTCCAGCATCTCTTTCAAAAAAGCAATGGTCGAACCTTTACCATTTGTTCCGCCGATATGGATAACCTTGAGTTTGAGATGGGGATTGCCACGTAAAGCTAGGAGTTCTACCATTCGCTCCAAACCAAAATGTGGTTGGTCCGTCCGATAGTGGGCAATCCACTGATTGTTTTGAATTTCGTTCATCTTATTTATATTGTTTTAAATCTAGATTTTCTGCATCATCTGCCAAACGAATGGCTGACGCAATTTCAACCGCCATCCTGTGACTGGCTACATCGTGCACACGCACTACTTCGACACCCTGTCTCGCAGCGATACTAGTTACATGAGCCGAAGCTATGTCTCGATTACGAAAACCGACTTCCGTTTCAGGATTAACTTCAAAACCATTTTCTTCCAGGATATTGATAACAAATCGCTTACGCGAAACTCCAAGAAAGATTGGATAGCCTTGCTGGTGTAGTTTATCTAGATCCCGTAGAAGGAGCAGATTTTCCTTCTTGGTCAGACCAAAGCCAATTCCTGGATCCAGCAGAATGTTTTCTCTTGCTATCCCGACTTCCTCTGCTCTCGCTAGAGCTCGTTCAAAGAAAGCCTCCATCAACTCTTCGATTGGCATTTTTTCAAAGCCAGCTAACTCTTCCTCTGTAAAAGCCTGACCAAAGCCAAAACGAGGGAAGATGAGCGAGCTAGGATGCTGAGGACGAGCCATAACTGGATTAAACATGATAACCACTTTTGCTCCAGCATTAGCAACCACATCCGCCATTTTCTCATCTCCCATGAGACCCGTGATGTCATTTACCAGATTGGCACCAGCAGCCAAAGCAGCCTCTGCCACCTGACTTTTCCATGTATCGATAGAAATGAGGACATCACTTTCCTCACGGATAGCTTTAATCACTGGAACAACACGCTGGATTTCCTCTTCTATCTCAACATAGCTACTGCCCGGCCGAGTCGATTCTCCACCGATATCTAGCATGCTCGCTCCTTCTGCTATCAATTTACGAGCCTGCTGGAGCGCCTGCTCAAGAGCAAAAAACTGCCCACCATCTGAAAAAGAATCTGGTGTTACATTGATAATTCCACAAATAGCTGTTTTTCCGTGGTTGACTTTATTGGACATAACGGTCACTTCCTTAAGGTTCTTTACCATATTATCTCTCTATTTTACCATAAAAAGAAAAAGATGGACACGCTAGTATTCATCTTTTCCAAGTAGGTCAATGGCTTAGAATGATAGGCCTAGATTTCTACTAATCAATACCAATAAGGCCATCAAACAAAATGCAATACCATTGAGAATCATATGAAGCAAAATTGACATCTCCAAACGTTCCGTCTTGTAGGCTGTCCAAGTCAAAACCGTTGACATTCCTCCATAAATAATCACAGAAGGTAGATTGGTTGGCATATGAAGCAAGGCAAAGACGATTGCACCCACAATAAAACCTAGTTTTTCTTTTCCACGGAAAATCTTTTGGGGAATAATCCCACGACACAAAATTTCCTCACAAATCGGAGCAACCAATACAATCAAGAAGAAGGTAGAAATCAAGGAACTATTCTGAACCAAACCATTCAGCGTTGATTGATTACTCGTCGTTGTTTCATTCATCATGCGAAGCAAAGCTGAGCCCAACAAATTAGTAGCAAAGATTACTAGATAGCTCAATACCAAGCGAGCTAGGTCCTTAGCTTTAAAAAAGGATAGGTTAAAGGTAGCAAGCTTTGTTTTCCGCGCACCGATAATGAATACTATCAGAACGGCAATGGACAAGATACCAACTAAGAATCCTGACTGCAAAAGCGGAAATTGTCTAGAAGTCAACCAAGCGGATAACCCTAAAGGAAATTGTGATAGGACAAAAGCTGCTAAAAGGATGAGAATCCACATCCCTCTGTCCCAAACCTCTTGCCAGATTGTCTTTTCTTTCATGATATACCTCCTTATAGTAAAGGGGGGTAACCCCTTTTCTACTATTATATCATTTAAAGCGCCATACTGATATAGTTAAGGATAAACAAGGCATCCAAAATCCAAATCATCGCGTGCACGTCCCTTGCTTGACCTTTGACAACTTTTGTTAACGTATAAGTCAAGAAACCAACTGCAATCCCTTGTGTGATAGAGTAGCTGAATCCCATGAAGATAGATGTAAAGAAGGCAGGGACAGCTTCAGCCATATCATCCCAATGGATGTTTTTCAAGCTACCAAGCATCATAATCCCAACGATAATCAAAATTGGAGCCGTCGCAGCTGATGGAACAATTGCCAAAAGTGGACTAAAGAAACTTGAAATTGCAAAACAAATCGCAACTACCAAGGCAGTCAATCCAGTACGTCCACCTGCACCAATACCGGCAGCAGACTCAACATAAGTCGTTACGTTTGAAGTACCTGCGATAGCACCAATTGAAGTACCAATCAAGTCAGAGTAAAGAGCCTTATCCAACTTATCTGATTGGTGATTTTCACCATTTGTCGCTACGATACCGACTTTTTCACCTGTACCAATCAAGGTACCAATTGTGTCAAAAATATCTGTCAACGAGAAGGCCAGAATAGCCATAAGTGTTTCCGGTAGACGAGCAGTGTCTGAGATTAAAGCACCCAATCCTTGTGAGCCAAGTGCTGCACCAAAGATTGTCTTCAAATCTTCAAAGGCTGCACCCACATGGTTATTAGAAAAATCAATGCTTGATACATCAACCAAACCAACAGCGATAGCAAGAACTGTCGTTGTTAGGATAGAAAGAATAATTCCTCCCTTGATACCCTTAATAACAAAGAAAATCGTAATCGCCAAACCTGCAATAGCCACTAAAACAGCCGGATTATTAAAGCTAACCAGACCTGGAACTGCTGAAGAGTTTGCTGTAATGGCTGCTTGGGCCTTATCAGCACCCTCACCAGCAACTGTATAACTTCCTGGATCAATAGAGAATTTCAAAAGACCAGCATTCTTAATCCCTACATAGGCAAGGAAGACACCGATACCTGCTGAAATAGCCGAACGAAGCGCATTGGGAATGGATTCAATAATCATTTTACGAACATTTGTTAAGGTAATGATTAGTGAAATAATTCCACAGATAAAGACCATAGCCAAGGCCTCTTGCCATGAATAACCAAGTCCAAATACGACTGTAAAGGTAAAGAAGGCATTGAGTCCCATACCTGGTGCTTGAGCGTATGGCAGGTTCGCATAGAAGGCCATCATCAGGGTACCAGCCACTGCACCAATAATCGTTGCTAGGAAAACACCTTGAGCAGGCATCCCTGTCTGCGCAAGCATTTGTGGGTTTACAAAGAGAATGTAACTCATTGCAAAGAAAGTTGTTAAACCAGCGAGAACCTCCGTACGAACGTCCGTCCCGTTCTCTTTTAGTTTAAATAGTTTATCCATTATGAATCTCCTTTTGTTTTTTACGAACAATATTAGTATTATATCACTTATCATTCACCTTTTCAATATGTTTATTTGATTTATTTACCAAATTGGAATAATTTTTGTTTTTTATCTCGAGTCTGCTTTTCTTCTTTCTTTTTGATATAATAGTAGACATCTTATCTGGAAACGACTAGGAAGGTTTATATGACTAAAAAAATTATCGCAGTCGATTTGGACGGAACCCTGTTGAATAGCGAAAGCAAGCTCTCCGATTTCACCAAAGAGACAATCAAAAAAATTTCAGAAAAAGGGCACCATGTTATCATCACGACAGGTCGTCCGTATCGTATGGCAAAAGATTTCTACCGTGAGCTAGAATTGCATACTCCCATGATTAACTTTAACGGCTCCCTTACCCATCTACCAGGACAGGATTGGGCGCATGAAAAGTGCTTAACCTTGGACAAAAAATACCTCCTAGATATGGTCAAACGTAAAGAGGATATCCAGGCCGACTTTATTGCAGGAGAATACCGTAAGAAATTTTACATTACAGCTCCGAATGAAGAAATTGCGGACCCTAAACTATTTGGCGTAGAGAACTTCCAACCGGAAAATCAATTCAAACCCGAACGAGTAACCAAGAATCCTAACTGCATTCTCTTGCAAACAAGGGTTGAAGACAAATACGCTCTAGCGGACGAGATGAATCGTTTTTATCAGCACCAACTAGCTATCAACACCTGGGGTGGCCCCCTCAACATCCTCGAGTGTACTCCCAAGGGGGTAAACAAAGCCTTTGCTTTAGAGTACTTGCTCAATGTGATGAATCGTGATAAAAAAGACTTAATCGCCTTTGGTGATGAGCATAATGATACGGAAATGTTGGCATTTGCAGGCAAGGGATATGCTATGAAAAACGCCAATCCTTCTCTTCTTCCATATGCAGACGAACAACTTCCTCTGACCAACGAAGAAGACGGGGTAGCCCACGCTTTACAAAATTTATTCCTATAAAAAGGAGGATTGCTATCCTGCAATCTTTCCTTTTTATTTTCATTCTATTTTCATAAAGGTCACTCATTTTCAGTATTTTTATATTAAATTTTCTATTGATATTTTCATACATTTTTTGAAATTATTTATATATTAACATTTTGTAAGCCTATTTTCATTGAAAACTTTTACAATTTTCGAAAAAGTAGTTGATTTTTATATGAAAACGATTTATACTAGGTACGTCTGAGGTTTTTTAGGAAACCTATAAGTCAAACATTTTAAAAGGAGGAATGACAATAATGAGTATCGGAATCATTATTGCGAGCCACGGCGAATTTGCTGCGGGTATTCATCAGTCAGGATCTATGATCTTTGGTGAACAAGAAAAGGTTCAAGTTGTAACCTTTATGCCAAATGAAGGTCCAGATGATCTTTACGCTAAATTCAACAACGCTGTGGCTGCATTTGACGCAGAAGATGAGGTTCTAGTATTGGCTGACCTTTGGAGTGGATCTCCGTTCAACCAAGCTAGCCGCGTGATGGGAGAAAATCCTGAGCGTAAGTTTGCCATCATCACAGGGCTTAACTTGCCGATGTTGATTCAAGCCTACACTGAGCGCCTTATGGACGCTACTGCAGGTGTGGATAAAGTCGCTGCGAATATCATTAAAGAAGCCAAAGATGGCATCAAAGCTCTTCCAGAAGAGCTCAATCCAGTTGAGGAAGGGGCTAGTGCTGCGGCTGCTCCAGTTGCCCAAGCTGCTATTCCAGAAGGAACTGTTATCGGAGACGGTAAATTGAAAATCAATCTTGCCCGTCTTGACACACGTCTTCTTCACGGACAAGTCGCAACTGCTTGGACACCAGATTCAAAAGCAGACCGTATCATCGTTGCTTCAGATAACGTTGCAAACGACGAATTGCGTAAAGAATTGATCAAACAAGCAGCTCCTAACGGAGTAAAAGCGAACGTTGTACCAATCAAAAAATTGATTGAAGTTGCAAAAGATCCTCGTTTTGGTAACACACATGCTCTTATCTTGTTTGAAACACCTCAAGATGCCCTTCGTGCCATCGAAGGTGGCGTGCCAATCAAGACCCTTAACGTTGGTTCTATGGCCCACTCAACAGGTAAAACAATGATCAACAACGTCTTGTCTATGGACAAAGATGATGTTGCAACATTTGAAAAAATGCGTGACCTCGGTGTTGAATTTGACGTACGTAAAGTACCAAACGACACGAAAAAAGATTTGTTTGACTTGATTAAAAAAGCAAACGTTCAATAATTTTAATCTGTTTCTATCATTTTTGAAAACAGGATTAAATACTTTATTAAAACTAAATAGAAAAGGAATAAAACCATGTCAGATATTTCAATCATTTCTGCTATCTTGGTTGTAGTTGTTGCCTTCCTTGCAGGTCTTGAAGGTATCCTCGACCAATTCCAATTCCATCAACCAATCGTCGCATGTACCCTTATCGGACTTGTAACAGGTAACCTCGAAGCAGGTGTTATGCTTGGTGGATCTCTTCAAATGATCGCCCTTGGTTGGGCTAACATCGGAGCTGCCGTAGCTCCTGACGCTGCTCTTGCATCTGTTGCCGCAGCGATCATCTTGATCAAAGGTGGTAACTTTACTACTGAAGGTATCGCCGTCGCAACAGCCACAGCTATCCCTCTTGCCGTAGCTGGACTTTTCTTGACAATGATTGTTCGTACAATCTCAGTTGCCTTGGTTCACTCAGCTGACGCAGCTGCAAAAGAAGGAAACATTGCGGCTGTTGAACGCGCTCACTACTTTGCCCTTGTTCTTCAAGGTCTTCGTATCGCTATCCCTGCAGCCTTCCTTATCGCTATCCCTGCTTCTGCTGTTCAAGACGCTCTTGGCCTAATGCCAGAATGGTTGAATGGTGGTATGGCTGTCGGTGGTGCTATGGTCGTTGCCGTTGGTTACGCTATGGTTATCAACATGATGGCAACTCGTGAAGTATGGCCATTCTTCGCTATCGGTTTTGCTCTTGCAGCAATCTCTCAATTGACTTTGATTGCCCTTGGTGTCATCGGTGTTGCCCTTGCCTTCATCTACCTTAACCTTACAAAACAAGGTGGAAACGGTGGCGGCGGAGCTGCGACTTCTAACGACCCAATCGGTGATATCCTAGAAGACTACTAGAAAGGGGAACAATCATGGCTGAAAAAATTCAATTATCAAAATCAGATCGTCAAAAAGTTTGGTGGCGTTCACAATTCCTTCAAGGTTCTTGGAACTATGAACGTATGCAAAACTTGGGTTGGGCTTACTCATTGATCCCAGCTATCAAAAAATTGTACACTAAAAAAGAAGACCAAGCGGCTGCTCTTGAGCGTCACCTTGAGTTCTTCAACACTCACCCATACGTAGCTGCTCCAATCATGGGGGTTACTCTTGCACTTGAAGAAGAGCGCGCTAATGGTGTTGAAATCGACGATGCGGCTATCCAAGGGGTTAAGATCGGTATGATGGGACCTCTTGCTGGTATCGGTGACCCAGTATTCTGGTTTACAGTTCGTCCTATCCTTGGAGCCCTTGGTGCATCACTTGCTGCATCTGGTAATATTGTTGGTCCCCTTCTCTTCTTCTTTGGATGGAATGCTATCCGTATGGCCTTCCTATGGTACACACAAGAGTTCGGTTACAAAGCTGGATCTGAAATCACTAAAGACATGTCTGGTGGTATCTTGAAAGACATCACTAAAGGAGCATCTATCCTTGGTATGTTCATCCTTGCCGTTCTTGTACAACGTTGGGTATCTATCAACTTCACTGTTAACCTTCCTGGTAAACAATTGGCTGAAGGTGCCTACATCAACTTCCCAGAAGGACCTGTAACAGGTGGAGAATTGAAGGGAATTCTTGGTCAGGCTCTTAGTGGTTTGAGCTTGGATAGCGTTCAACCACAAACACTTCAAGGTCAGTTGAACTCATTGATTCCAGGATTGATGGGACTTCTCCTTACTTTCCTCTGCATGTGGTTGCTTAAGAAAAAAGTATCACCAATCGCAATCATCCTTGCTCTCTTTGCAGTAGGTATTGCAGCTCGTTTCTTTGGTATCATGTAATCCAAGCCATCGAGAATATAGATAAAAAAAGAATCAGGATTTGATCCTGATTCTTTTTGTGTATCAACTTTTTCTTCTAGTCAGATAATGCAAGCCTCCAATCACCACTGCTAGGACGGCTACATAGAGCACTCGAGTGGTTCCTAGAGGCACAAAAGCTCCTAGCAGGATAAAGGTATTGGCAAGCACTCCAACAAGGGCTGCAAGGCTCAAAAGTGTGAGCAAGGCTAGTTTGTATCGATTAAAAGGTAGGCTGACCTTGGCAACTAGACACAGACCATTGATCAAAGCAAGGAGGAAGCAAATGAATTTGACTTGACCTGGGACAGTGATAAAGAAGTTCGTCAAGAGTACACTAACAACCAGAATGCCACCACCAATCGCAGCATCGGTCAAAATATCTCGCATAAAATGTGTGCTGACCCTTTCTTTATTGGACTCAAAAGTTAGGAAGAAGGATGGAATCCCAATCGTAATGGCTGAAATGATTGTAAACTGAATGGGGATAAAGGCAAATTCCAAACCAAAAATCACACTCAAAATCGCAAACATGATGGAGAAGAAGGTCTTTGTCAGAAAGAGAGAGGCTACCTTTTGGATGTTATTGATAACCCGGCGACCTTCCATCAAGATATCATAAAATACCGCAAAATCATCTGTCAGAAAAACAATATTGGATACACTTTTGGCTGCACTCGTTGCTCCCTTCATGGCGAAACTAATATCTGCTTTCTTAAGAGCTAGAACATCATTGACCCCGTCACCACTCATGGCAACTGTCTTACCAGCATTTTGTAGAACAGCCACCATCTTTTCTTTCTGTTCAGGTGTCACACGTCCAAAGATTTCGTGTTCCAAGACCACTCTCTCAAAGTCATCATCGCTCACCTTGGTCATATCAATCGCACGGGCTTCTTCCTTAAAACCTGCCTTACGAGCCACCCCATATACAGCCACATGATTATCACCACTGATAATCTTCACTTCAACACCTTGAGATTCGAAATAGTCAAAGGTTTCCTTGGTATTGTCCTTAATCTCATCCGACAAAACGACGTGCCCTAGTAGTTCCATATTGGCTGGACTCGTGATGTGGTCCTTACTATGGGCAAGTGTTAAGATTCGAAAACCTTGCTGCTTCAGATGTTCATAGTAGGCATCCATCGGCTGGGTAAAGCCTAAAAACTCATAGGCACCGAAGAAATAGGTCCCACCATCTT
The DNA here is from genome assembly GCF_000286475.1 of Streptococcus sp. BS35b. Classification (NCBI taxonomy): domain Bacteria; kingdom Bacillati; phylum Bacillota; class Bacilli; order Lactobacillales; family Streptococcaceae; genus Streptococcus; species Streptococcus sp. BS35b. Next base: position 10,529 of record NZ_ALKH01000017.1, on the reverse strand, counting down.
TTACTTGGACAAAGGAATACTTGTTTTTGCTTGAAAAGGCACCGACTTCTTGAACTTCCCACTTTTTCTCACAGGTTAAGTAAGTCTTCAGAGCTCGGGAAGTTGCATTTTCATCCTCGAAATAAGCCAGATAAGAAGATAGTTTCTCTGCTACATTAGAATCCATTTCTTGGACCTTCATATTACCAGTAGTGATGGTTCCAGTCTTATCAAAACAAAGAACATCTACACGCGCTAAGGTCTCTACACAGTATAGCTCCTGCACCAGAACATTCTTTCTAGCCAGCTTCATGGCAGCTACTGCTAGGGATACACTGACCAGGAGAATCAAGCCCTCTGGAATCATGCCGACCAAGGCACCAGAACTTCCCAAGACAATCTCAACATAAGATCGTCCTAGACTAAAACCTCTGACATAGAGCAGAATGGCAACTGGCACCAGCAAGATGGAAACGATTTTTAAAATCTTATCCATGTAATCGCGTAGTTGAGAAGGGTATTTTTTGAATTCCTTGCTGGATTTTGCGAGTTTGTTGATATAACTATCGGGTCCGACCGCCGTTGCCGTAACCAGACAAGTACCGCTAACGACATTGCTTCCGCTCATCAGCTGGTCACCAACCGTTTTAAAGATAGAATCACTCTCACCAGTCAGCAAAGACTCATCCACTTCAATATTTCCTTCAAGCACTTCTGCATCGACAGGCACCTGATCACCCAGATTGAGATGCAGATACTCACCCCGAACGATGTCCTCTGGATCAATCTCGATTGTTTGACCATCTCGATTGACTTTGTACTTACTTTTACCAAGCAAACTTAGTTTTTCTAAAGCATTTTTTGAACGCACTTCTTGAAAAATCCCAATGGCTGTATTGATAGCAATCACACCTAAAAAGAGCATATTTTCAAATCGCAAGGTTGTGGCTACCAGAACTGCCAGAGCCAAGTTCATAGCATTAAAAAAGGTAAAGATATTTGAAAAAATGATTTCCTTGGTTGTTTTATAAGGTTTAATGTCGCTGATATTTCGTTGACGCCCCTTGATGTCTTGACTACTTAAATACTTCATTTCTACTCCGATATCCTTTTGTACTACTATAGTAACACATATCCTTTTCTCTGTCACTTAAATACTCAAACTAAGAAGAATTCCCTTGGCAAGCATCATCTATCGCCACTTTAAGAAGAACTTAAAAAGAGGCTAGGATTTCCCTAACCTCTTTTCTTTATACTTTATTCTGCCAAGGCACCCATTGGATCCCATGGTGCAAGTACGATTGGTTCTGCTTCATAGGCAGCTTGTTCTTCTGCTGTCAGCAATTCCTTACGGACAACGATTTGGTATGTATATTCATCCATCCAAGCGTCTGAGGCAACAAAGTAACCATCTGTACCGACCTTGTCTCCCCATGAGTTTTCAACCTTCCACTTGGTTGACTTACCATTTTCGTCCAAGTCCACACCTGTCAAGACCATGGCGTGGGTCATCAAACTTTCGCTGTAGTCCAAACGTCCAGCTTTGTCTTGAGTGAGTTGAATATCCATGCTTGATTCAAAGTCATAAACATCTGTCGCAAGGATTCCAGCTTTGCGGTTGCTAAGTTGGCCAACATCTGAACCAAACCAAACAGTTTCTCCTGTTTGCATTTGGGCAATCGCCAATTCTTTCAAGCGTTCCATTGGAACGTTGATGTAGCGAACTGCACGGCTACCAACCACATTTCCTAACATCTCAACTGTGTAAGATTTGCCGTAAGGTTTATCAGCAGTTGGAGCATTGATAACAGAAACATAAGCTTCTAGAGGAAGGTCAACATATTTCTTGTAAAATTCTTGTGGTGTGATTCCTTTTTCACTTTGGTAATTGTTATCCTTATCGCGATAAGCAAAGTCAAATTTACGTGGTGGAAGTCCTAGTGACATAGCAAGGAAGTTAAAGATTTCTTGCAAGAGGTCTTCTTTCTTAGCTTGAACAGTCACTTGGTCTGCACCAGAAGCGAGCAAGTCACGCAAGATTTGGGCATCTTGGCGAAGCAATTTGTTAAGGATGGCATTGAGCTCACGACTGCTGCTAGAAGAAACGGACTCAGGGTAAACTGACTTAGGAACGACACCGTATTTCTCAAAGAGGGCAACAACCATATCCCATTGACCACCGTCTTGTTGAGGAGTTTGGAGTAGAAAGCTAACCTTGCGGCTCGTCAATTCTTGGTCTGCAGTCGCAATGACTTGCTCCAAGAACCAGTTGGATTTCTCGTACTTGTCCCAGAAGAATGTGTGGGCTTGTGACAACTCAAAGTTTTCCAGTTTGTATTGAGAGATGAGTTTGTGGCGGAAGGTGTTGAGAGCTGCAAACATCCAGCAACGACCAGACGCTTTCTGGTTAGTAACCTTGTCCTTGGTCAAATCCAATGAGAAAACAGGTGTATTGTCTACATGGCTTTGGCGACGTTCTAGGGCTGCAAAAATTCCGTTATGGCTGGCAGCATTTTCAATCGCTTGGTATTTGACATTTGCTTCATAGTTGGCAAATAGTTTATCTGTAAATGATTCTTGAATCGCGTTCATAGATTCCTCCTTTTATTCTACTGTCTATTATAACTCTTTTCACAAATGAAGCAACCGAAAAACTTAAAAAGGCAAGGACATTCTCCTCACCTTTTCTAACATAATCCAAACTAAGCAATACTAGCAAGGACATTCTCTAACTCCTCCTTTGTCAGGCGACGCCATTCACCTCGTTCTAAGTTCTCGTCCAAGACTAGAGTTCCCATAGCCAAACGTTGTAGGTCCACCACTTCCTTGCCACAGAATGCTACCATGCGTTTGACCTGGTGAAACTTCCCTTCTGCAATGGTTACACGAACCAAACTTTGATTCTTTACTGAATCTACCGACACAATCTCCAGCTTAGCTGGCTGGCAGGTAAAATCCTTGAGCGGAATGCCCTTGACAAATGTCTCCACATCTTCTTGAGTCATAATTCCCTCGACGTGTGCCAGATAGGTCTTATCCACATGACGTTTTGGTGAAAGAAGAGCATGGGCAAGCTGGCCGTCATTGGTCAAAAGCAGGAGGCCATGCGTGTCAATATCCAAGCGCCCTACTGGGAAAACTTCCTTGGTCCGAGCCAAATCATCCAGCAAGTCTAGAACCGTTCTATGCTTGGAATCTTCAGTCGCTGAAATGACTCCTTGGGGCTTGTTCATCATGTAGTAGACAAACTCTTCATACTCCAGCACTTGGTCATCAAAGCGAATCTCATCTCTTACTTCATTAATTTGCAGTTTAGCTGATTTTTCTTTTTTACCATTTACCGTCACCCGCCCAGCTTTAAGCAAGTTTTTGACTTCTGTCCGACTCCCTACAGCGCAGGCAACTAAAAATTTATCTAATCTCATAGAACTATTATATCATACTCAAAAGGAGGCTGGCTCAATAGCCAACCTCCTTTCCTTTTCAGAGTCGGGAAGCTAACTTCCTCTTTCCCAGAAGATAGCTAACACAATCATGGCACCAAGAACTGCTGGGATAATGGCTGTACCATTTAGGCTTGGCCCCCAAGAACCAAATAGTAATTGTCCTAAAAAGGCACCAATCCAACCGAGAAACATCTTCCCAAAGCATCCCATACGTTCTCCACGATTGGTGATAGCCCCTGCTAGTAGTCCAATTAAAAGGCCGGCAAACATGCTTCCAATCATAGCTTCTCCTTAATTTGCCCAGTCTCCATTACGGAAAAGGGGTACGCGTGTTCCATCCTCACGGATACCATCGATATCCATTTGATTCGAACCAATCATAAAGTCCACGTGAACATCTGAACGGTTCAGGCCTGCAGCTTCAAGTTCTTCTTCGCTCATCTCTGCTCCACCAACAACGCTGGTCGCATAGGCTGCACCGATAGCCAAGTGGTTTGAAGCATTTTCATCAAAAAGGGTGTTGAAGAAGGTAATGCCTGATTGAGAAATTGGGCTCGGATCTGGTACCAAGGCACATTCACCCAAGGCACGAGCGCCCGTATTTTCAAAGACAAGATCTTTCATGACTTGATCACCCTTCTCAGCAGTGATATCTACGATTTGACCATCCTTGAAGGTTACTTTAATCCCTTCGATGATATTTCCATTATAGCTAAGTGGTTTTGTAGAAGTAACATAGCCCTCTGCACGACGGAAGTCAGGAGCCGTAAAGACTTCCTCTGTTGGCATATTTGGCAAAAATCCTTCGCCCTGTGCATTGACTGCACCAGCTGATTCCCAAACGTGATTCTTAGGCAAGCCAAGTGTCAAATCTGTCCCTGGCGCTGTGTAATGAAGGGCTGAAAATTGCTCTTTATTAAGCATTTCTGCCTTACTCTTAAGAATGGCTGCATGTTCTTCCCAAGCCTTAACTGGATCTTCTTCATAGACACGGCAAGTTTTGAAGATTTGATCCCAAAGAAGATCAACTGCTTCTTCATCGCTCGCAGCATTTGGAAAGACTTTCTTAGCCCATTCAAGTCCAGCAGCGGCTGCTACAGTCCAGCTAACCTTGTTGGATTGAGTTGCGATGCGCATTGGCTTCATCGCAAGTCCCATAGCTTTGGCAGAAGCTGAAAGCTTATCCGCATCCACTCCGTTCAAGGCACCTGGGTCAGAAGAACGAACACCGAGACGGCTAGCCTTATTCTCCAAGAGATAGTTCATCTCAGCAATCTTGTATTCTGGCACATTGTCCAAACGCTCCATCGGCGCGTGGAGGAATTTCTCGCGGTTGATAAAGTCATCCGCCCATTGAACAATGACTTCGTGCGCACCAAGTGCATAGGCTTCTTTGACGATCAAGTGAGCTAACTCGCGTTGCTCCACATCGATAGAAAGGGCCAAGGTGTGACCAGGTTGCACGTTAATTCCGTTCGCAACCAATAATTTCGCATATTTTTCTAGATTTTCTTTAAAATTTGGTAAAACCATTTTATTTTTCCTTTTCTATTTTTCTTTTAAAGCAGAAAACAATCCTGCTAAAGCAATGGCACCCGACAGAAGCACTGTCGATAGGATAATTGTTTCATCTGCCAGCTCTAGCTGATAGTCAAAAATCTTTTCAGCAGGTTTGTCTTCCGCAAAGATTCTAAGTTTCATAAAGATGTTCTCCGTTCTAATCCTTAAAACAAATCATCAAACAAACTCAACTGATTATCCTCTGGCATATTGCCGAGAATCCCCATTTCATCCATCTTTTCAACCAAGGTCGATGACAGTCCACCGCGTTTGCGTAATTCTGTCTTAGAGAGGAATTCTCCCTCTTCACGCGCACGCACCAACTGCTTGGCAACGTTCTCTCCCAGACCATCCATTGCTACAAATGGTGGAATGAGGGTATCCCCATCGATGAGGAACTCTGTTGCCTGACTACGGTAGAGATCGAGTTTGCCAAACTTGAAACCACGTTCCCACATTTCATTGACAATCTCAAGAGTTGTATAGAGGTCAATTTCCACATTAGAGGCTTCATTATTCTTCCGTTTTTCAGCAATTTCTTGCATCTTGCGCTTGATGGCATCCAAACCCGCCCCCATGGTCTTGATATCAAAAGCCTTGGCTCGGATTGAGAAATAAGCACAGTAGTAATAAATCGGATGGTGAACCTTGAAGTAGGCCACACGCAAGGCCATCATAACGTAGGCAGCCGCATGGGCCTTAGGGAACATGTACTTGATTTTCCCACAGGACTCGATATACCACTCTGGCACCTTATTGGCCTTCATAGCCTCGATGTAGCCATTTCGCTCCTCTTCGGAAATCTTTAGCCACATGCCCTTACGTACCCGTTCCATGATAGTAAAAGCCATCTTAGGTTCAAGACCAGCATGCATGAGATAAACCATGATATCGTCCCGACAACCGATAACAGTCGATAGGTCCGCAATCCCTTGCTTGATCAGATCCTGGGCGTTCCCCAGCCAGACATCGGTACCGTGGGATAGACCAGACAGCTGAAGCAACTCCGCAAAAGTCGTCGGATGTGTCTCATCTACCATTCCACGTACAAAGTTGGTTCCAAACTCTGGAATTCCCAGCATCCCTGTTGGAGTTCCAATTTGCTCAGGCGTCACCCCTAAAACTTCCGTTCCAGAAAAGAGAGCCATAACGCTTTCATCATCCATGGGAATTTCATTAGGGTCAATACCAGACAAGTCCTGCAATTTCCGAATCATGGTCGGATCATCATGCCCCAGTACATCAAGTTTGAGGACATTCTCATCGATATCGTGGAAGTTAAAGTGAGTCGTCTGCCATTCAGCCGTCACGTCATCTGCTGGATACTGAACAGGCGTAAAATCGTAAACATCCATGTAGTTAGGAATAACAACGATTCCCCCCGGGTGTTGTCCTGTTGTCCGCTTGACACCAGCAGCACCTTGAGCAAGGCGTTCCACCTCTGCATCACGATAGAACTTGCCATAATCTCTCTCGTAGCCCTTTACAAAGCCATAGGCAGTCTTGGCAGCCACCGTACCAACCGTTCCCGCACGGAAGGCATATTCCTCGCCAAAGATATCACGCACATCCAAGTGAGCACTAGGCTGGTCTTCTCCCGAGAAGTTCAAGTCAATATCGGGAACCTTGTCTCCATCAAAACCAAGAAAGGTCTCGAACGGAATATCCTGCCCATTTTTGCTGAGTTTGTGACCACAGTTTGGACAGTCCTTATTAGGCATATCAAAACCTGAACCGTAAGAACCATCCGTGATAAACTCGCTGTACTGACACTGACCACAGACGTAGTGTGGAGAGAGGGGATTAACCTCCGTAATCCCAATCATAGTCGCAACAAAACTGGACCCAACAGACCCACGAGAACCAACCAAGTAGCCCCGTTCATTGGAACGTTGCACCAGCATCTGCGATGCCAGATAAATCACGGCAAATCCATTCCCCAGAATGGAAGTTAATTCTTTTTCAATCCGCAAATCAACGATATCTGGCAGCGGATTTCCATAAATCTCAAAAGCTTTCTTATAGGTCAGCTCGGCGACCGTTTCTTCTGCCTTGTCAATGAAAGGTGTGTACAAGTCACCCTTAACAACCTCAACAGGCTCAAAGGTTTCTGCCAAGGCATTGGTGTTTTCAATAACCAGTTTACGAGCCAGTTCCTCGCCCAAAAAGGCAAATTCATCCAACATCTCATTGGTTGTTCGAAAATGAGCCTTTGGCAGAGGAGCTGGTTGGGCATGTTCACCGTGACCAATGGTTCGGTTAATCATAGCCCCCTGTCCCAAACTACGGACGATAATTTCACGGTAAATCTCTTCTTCCGGTTCGATATAATGGACATTTCCCGTAGCCAAAACGGGCTTGCCAAGACGGTCCCCGACCTCTATCAGACTCTTGATAATAGTTTGGAGTTCCTCCATATCCTTAACCTGCTCTTTAGCAATCAAGGGAGCGTAGATAGCTGGTGGCATAACCTCGATAAAGTCATAATACTTGGCCACCTCAACCGCCGCATCCACACCTTGGGAAACGACTGCATCAAAAACTTCACCTTCAGAACAAGCTGTTCCTAAAATCAAGCCCTCCCGATGAGCATCTAGAACCGTTCTCGGAATCCGTGGTACCCCTTCAAAGTATTTGGTATTGGACAACGAAACCAGCTTAAAGATATTTTTTAGACCTACTTGATTCTTGACATAGATGGTCGCATGCTTGATCCGAGCTTTTTTATAAGAGTCTGGACTAATCAAATCAATATTCAGTCTAGCCAGATCAGTCACATCATGTTTTTCTGCTACATCCTTGATGAAGATAAAGAGCAAACGACCAGTAGCTTCCGCATCGTAGTTGGCCATGTGGTGGTGGTCCAGTGCCACACCAAAACGCTTGGTCAAAGGTCCCAAACCATGACGTTTATACTCAGGATAGAGGTTTCTAGCAAACTCCAGCGTATCAATAACTGGCTGGCTAATCTTAGGAAGACCATGACGCTCATAGTTAGCATTCATAAAGCCAACGTCAAAGGTAGCATTGTGGGCGACTAAGACTGTATCCTTGCAAAATTCTTGGAATTCTTGTAAAACTTGTTCCAGTGGTTTGGCATTTTTGACATGGTCATCTGTAATTCCAGTCAACTCGGTAGTAAAGGCTGACAAGGGATATCCAGGATTGATAAATTCATCAAATTCGGCAATAACATTTCCCTTGTACATCTTAGAAGCCGCAACTTGAATCAAGTCATTATAGATAGCTGAAAGTCCCGTCGTTTCCACGTCAAAAACCACGTAGGTCGCTTCTGACAAGTCCATCTCCACTTCGTTGTAAACGATAGGAACACGGTCTTCAACGATATTGGCTTCCATTCCATAGATCAGCTGAATTCCTGCTTTCTTAGCTGCCTTGTAGCCATGTGGAAAGGACTGAACATTCCCATGGTCCGTGATGGCAACCGCCTTGTGTCCCCACTTTGCAGCTGTCGCAATAATTTCCTCTACTTCTGGCAGAGCATCCATGGTCGACATATTAGTATGAGCATGAAACTCAACCCGGCGCTCACCTTCTGGCATCAAATCCTTCCGCTCATAGTGAACAACTTCCTGCACATCCTGCACGTTCATTGTCAAATCTCGTGTGAAGTTATTCATCTCCACATTTCCACGAACACGAAGCCAGGAATTTTTCTTAATGATGTCAAACTTCTGAGCCTCTTCTTCATTCTTAACCCATTTTTGCATTGAAAAACTTGAAGTGTAGTCCGTCATTTTAAAGTTGATCAAAACACGCCCTGTCCTGGTCACCTTATGCTCCACATCAAAAACGACCCCTTCAAAAACCAAACGATTTTCCTCAGTCGTCACATCAATCATCTGGGTAACTTCAGCCTTATCCAATTTTGGTTTTGCCGCAACCTTTTTAGCCTGAAAATCAAAGGCCGGTTTCTCTTCTACTGGAGGAGGAGCTATCTGTTCCAGTTGTTCCATAGCACGCAAAGCCTCTTCATTAGCAGCCTGAACGATTTGTTCATTCTCCGTATGGAAGGCCGCTTCCTGCTCCTGTGTAAGAGCATCATTCTTTTCGATTTGGCAGACAAAAGCTGGAAAACCAAACTTTTCAAGTTGCTTTGTTAAATTAGGAAGATGATTTTTCTTAAAGTGTTCCTTATCAATCACCTCTGAACCTTCAATAAATAGCTGATTTCCCTCTGCACGAACTTGCAAATTCTGATAAAGAGACTTAAACCCTTGACTAGCACATGGACCTTCAGAAAAAGCCTCCTTATAATAGGCCTGCAAGACTTCATTTGAAAATTCTTGAGAGAGAGCCTTGATTTCGAAAACAGCTTGATTCCCTGTCTTAGAAAATTCTTCACTAAGCCCTTTCTTTAACTCTAAAAAGATTTCAATCGGTAAAATATTAGAAAATACAAAATGAAATTCCCAAATCTTACTAATTTTATGAACCACAACACACTCAATACTTGCATTAACAAGAGCAGGATCCTGTCTCAATTGATCAGAGACTCCTATTTGATTCATTAAAATTTCAAACTTACTTGACATTCAATTTCCTCACATTATTCTCTTACTATTTTACCATAATTAAAGAAAATATATAGCCACTATCATTCCTTAAGCACTGCTAGTTTTCCTAAATTCATTCCTTAAAAACAAAAAAGAAGATTCTCAGAATCTCCTTAACACATATAAAAAAGATACCCTTAAGTATCCCCATACTCAATCGGGAAGACAGGATTCGAACCTGCGACACCTTGGTCCCAAACCAAGTACTCTACCAAGCTGAGCTACTTCCCGCGTTAAATAAAAAAATGCACCCTAGAGGAGTCGAACCTCTAACCGCCTGATTCGTAGTCAGGTACTCTATCCAGTTGAGCTAAGGGTGCTCATCATTATATGCCGAGGACCGGAATCGAACCGGTACGATCGTTACCAATCGCAGGATTTTAAGTCCTGTGCGTCTGCCAGTTCCGCCACCCCGGCCTCTCTAAGCGAACGACGGGATTCGAACCCGCGACCCCCACCTTGGCAAGGTGGTGTTCTACCACTGAACTACGTTCGCATCGACCTCTTATTTTATATAAAAAAATGCCGGCTACATGACTTGAACACGCGACCCTCTGATTACAAATCAGATGCTCTACCAACTGAGCTAAGCCGGCTACTTTCTATTATGCGGGTTAAGGGACTTGAACCCCCACGCCGTTAAGCGCCAGATCCTAAATCTGGTGCGTCTGCCAATTCCGCCAAACCCGCAAATATGACCCGTACTGGGCTCGAACCAGTGACCCATTGATTAAAAGTCAATTGCTCTACCAACTGAGCTAACGAGTCTAAAATAACTTCCGTTACCTTAAACGGTCCCGACGGGAATCGAACCCGCGATCTTCGCCGTGACAGGGCGACGTGATAACCGCTACACTACGGGACCTATATGGGAGTTAACGGGATCGAACCGCTGACCCTCTGCTTGTAAGGCAGATGCTCTCCCAGCTGAGCTAAACTCCCAAAGGGTGGAGTCTAGCTCAGCCAA
>NZ_ALKH01000016.1:0-46899 GCF_000286475.1 Streptococcus sp. BS35b | reverse complement strand
ACTTTTGCGTATTCTGCAGAGCCAGCGTCAGCGATTTTTTCATCGTAAGCAAGGATTTCAAGGAAGAATGGAATGTCTTCTGCCACACACTCAGAGCCGATACGTTCGATATAAGCTTGTTTTTGTTGGTTGAGTTCGTCAGAGCTGTCTACGTCATAGTAAAGCAAGAATTTGACTGCATCTGCGCCTTGTTCTTTGATGCGTTTGGCAGACCAAACATCCAAGCAGTCAGGCAAGCGTTTAGTGCTTGTTGTGTCGTAGCCAGTTTTCTCATAAGCAAGGAGAAGACCAGCATTGGCATCAAGCGCTTTTGTAGCTGGAAGACCATACTCTGGGTCGAGAAGCATAGAGGATGCGTATTTAGTCAATTCATCTGCAACCAAGACTTTGAGTTCTTCCATTTGAGCCACTGTTGGCTCTTCTGTTTGGTATTGAGCCATGAGGCGTTTCAAAGCACCACGTTGGTCAAAGGCAAGGGCTGAGATAATGCCGTTCTCGTCAAAGAGTTTTTGCAAACAGGCTACTTTATTGGAACTTAATTGTAATTTACTCATAGATACTTCCTTATTTTTGATAGTCATGAATGATCACACCTTGTACCACACGGTTTACGGTACCAGTAGGAGACGGTGTATCTGGTTTATTTTTTACCTTGAGTGAAGTCAAAAGGGCAAAGAGTTGGGCATAAACGATGTAAGGGAAGACACGGTAAATATCGTTCAAGACACCACCACAGCCAAGGGCCACTTCCTTGACCTTTTCAAGACCAAAGGCTTGATCACTCAAAAGCACAACACGACGAGCAATGTGATCACCAGCAACTTCACGAACCAAGTCCAAGTCGTACTTGCGAGTGTAGTCTGTCGTTGTGCCAAAGATCAAAACAACTGTGTCTTCGTTGATCAATGATTTTGGACCGTGACGGAAGCCAACTGGGCTTTCATACATAGTCGCAACTTGACCAGCAGTCAATTCCAAAATCTTCAACTGAGCTTCATGAGCAAGGCCAAAGAAAGGACCAGCGCCCAGGTAGATAACACGGTTAAAGTCAAGGTCTACAAGCTCTTTAACATCTGCTGCATTGTCTAGAATCTTACGCGCAAGGCTAGTCACAACTTCAAAACGTTGAGCTTTCACAGCAAGTTCTGTAGGATCAAAAACTAAGAGAGCTGTTAGCATCATGGACGTAAAGCTAGAAGTCATGGCAAATCCAGCGTCATTGGAAGCAGCTGGTTGCAAGAGCAAGAGATTGCGGTCATCGCCATGAGCTTGAAGAGCCAATTTACCATCTGCTGCACAAGTAATGGTCACTTGGTAAAGGTCGTCCACTAAGGCTTTAGCCAAATCAACCGTCGCCACACTTTCAGGCGAATTCCCACTACGAGCAAAGGAAACAAGGACAGTTGCCACATCTTTTTTCAAATAAGTTTCTGGATTGGCAACAATATCAGTTGTCGCAATAGCATTGAAATTCCATTTGCGTTCATCATAGACTTCCTTAAAGTATGGTACCAAGGTATCTCCCACATAAGCAGAAGTCCCAGCCCCTGTCAAGATAACCTTAATATAATCATGTTTATCCGCAATTCCTTGTAGGAAGGCTGCAATTTCTTCACGTTGTGCTTGATAAGATTCAAAAGCTTCTTTCCATACATCAGGCTGTTGGTAGATTTCACGAGTCGTGATTTCTGCACCCAGTTCAAGTAATTGTTCTTTTGTGTAATTTAGCATAGAGTTCCTCTAATCTATTGTTGTTTCATTCCTATTGAAAATATGGGAATGGGAGTGACTCCCATTCCCATGTATATTCTATACAAGCTGTTCTAACGATTTTCACGTTGTCACATCTTATACTCAATGAAAATCAAAGAGCAAACTAGGAAGCTAGCCGCAGGCTGTACTTGAGTACGGCAAGGCGACGCTGACGTAGTTTGAATTTGATTTTCGAAGAGTATTATTCATCTTCGTCATCATCGAAGCCCGCTAACAGGTCATTGACTTTTACGATGCTTTCTGCAGCACGGCTCTTGTAGTCCGCATCTGCACCTGTAAGGCTCGCATTGATAAATTCAATCACCATTGGAAGATTCATCCCTGCGTAGAGTTCAATGTCGCGACCTTCCATAATCAAACGGCTTACCACGTTACAAGGTGTTCCGCCGAGAAGGTCCGCAAAGACTAGGAAATCATCCAATCCTTCGATAGCAGCTTCAAATTTGGCAGTAAATTCTTCTGGGCCATCTTCTGGAAGAAGAGCCACTGCATGAATGTTGTCCTGTGGACCCATGATCATTTCTGTGCTACCTTTAAGTTCTTCACAGAAACGACCATGACTCACCAAAATTAATGATTTACTCATAAATTATGCGCCCATTCCAAGCAAGAATTTACCGATGAATGAAAGACCTACTGCAAGAACGATAATGATACCGATCGCTTTAGTAGAGTTCATACCTTTCTTACCAAGCAACCAGAAGATAAAGGCAGTAAAGATTGCTGGAAGCAAGCGTGGGAAGATTGAGTTCAAGATATCTTGGAAGTCAATCATCTTTTCACCGATTGGCAATTTGTAAGAAATGTCAAAGTTGATCATTGTTGCTACAAGAGCACCCATCATGAAGACACCAAGTACAGATGCAGCGTCAATCAAAGCTGTCAAAGTACTTTGCATGTTGTTGATAAGGTTAACCCCTTCTTTGTAGGCAAATTCCAATTGTTTCCAACGGAAGATGTCATAAGCAACTGCAACCGCGATCCAAAGGAAGATACCCCATGGTTGGCCAGCGATAGCCATAGTTGCTGCGATAGATCCCATGATAGCAGGTACAAGTGAACCAAAGATTGTGTCTCCAAGAGGAGCGAATGGTCCCATCAAACCTGTCTTGATACCGTTAACGGCATCTTTTGAACCTACACCATCTTTTTCTTCCATGGCAAGGTCAAAACCAGCGATAATTGTGTGGAAGAATGGTGAAGTATTGAAGAATTGAGTATGAACTTTCATCATTTCTTTCAATTCAGGAGTTCCATCCCCATACATTTTACGCAATTGAGGCAAGATCATGTAAAGGTAACCAGAAGCTTGCATACGTTCGTAGTTCCAACCTAATTGGAAAGTAAACAAGCTACGTTTGTTGATTTGATTAAAATCTTCTTTTGTAAGTTTGTAATTAGAATTCGTCATCTTCGATTTCCCCACTTTCTGATGGTGTAGAAGGTGCTGCTACAGCTACTTTTTGGCTGTTCTTAAAGTGAACAACTGCAAGGAAGATACCTACGATAGAAACACCGATCATAGACAAACCTTTGAAGTTGTTAGCAAAGCCAATCTTTTCAGCAACATCAGCAGGAAGAGTACCAAGGATACCCGCAACAGCTCCACCAAGACCTGTTACATATGAGTAAAGAACAGTCAACATAGCTGTCAAACCAAATCCCATTGCAAGGTAGTGAAGGTTACGTTTAACTGGAAGGTAACGAAGCAAGATTGCAAATCCAAGACCTGGAAGCATACGTCCTGCAAGTGTCAAACCATCTGCAATCCATTGATATTCTTTAACAAGGTCTACTACTGATTGTACAAAAGCACCACCAAAAGCAAGAGCGAAGAATACTGGAAGGGCACGAGAAAGAGCCCAAGGCACTGCACCAAGTAGGTAGTTGCGTTCGATACCTTTGTAGTCAAAGCGTTCGATCGCAGCATCAATACGGTGTGCAAAGAAAGTAGTAGTCATACGTCCAAGAACGTCGAAGTATGTCAAAAGTGCTGCTACTGGTACAGCGATTGTTGTGATTGCAAGATCTGTATCAATACCTTGAGAGATAGAGAATGCTGTTGCAAGAACCGCACCAGAAGTTGCGTCGATACGAGAAGCACCACCGAAGGTACCAACCCCGAGAACGAACAACTGCAAGCTACCACCGATAAACAAACCAGTTGTCACATCTCCCATGATCAAACCAGTAATAAAACCAGCGAATACAGGGGAACCTGCAGATGAAACGATTGTCAACTCATCACAGATTTGATAAGCTGAGTACAAAGTGAGAAGTAAAATTTGCCACCATTGTATCATAACAATGACCTCCTAAAAATTTTTTCCTATTTTAGTAAGCTCAAAAAGTCTGAAACTGGATCATTTGGAACCATTTGAGCAGTGAGTTTCACACCTTTTTCTGCTAGTTTGTGGAAATCTTCCACATCCTTGTCTACCACGTTGATAGAACGTGTGATAGAGCGAGTTTCTGGTGTTTGAGACATATTGCCGACGTTGAGTGTTTCAAGCGGAACACCTGCTTCGACCAAACCAAGGAAACGGTCTGGTTTACGTGCAACGATAAAGAGACGTTGGCTATCGTATTTACCAGCAAGGATATTTGCTGCTGCTTTCTCAACTGGCAAGATACTGAGTTTCACACCTGGTGGTGTCGCAAGCTTCAAACCACTCTTTTCAATATCGTTGTTAACAACTTCGTCGTCTACAACCATAATGCGTGAAACATTTAGTTTTCCAGCCCAAAGATTGGCTACTTGACCGTGGATCAAACGTCCATCGATACGGCATCCTACAATTGTCATAAGTTTTCCCCCTTTATGTGTTTTAGTGTAGGTTTACGAGTTAAGTGAATCTCTTCTTTATATTCGCCCTCAGTTTCAAAGATGATGATGCGATTAGCACCTTCCTTGAGATAGCTATGAGGGATATAAAGTGAGAGGGTCGGGCCGACGTTCCAGAAACGCCCTAGGTGACGCCCGTTGACAAAGGCAACTCCCTTACCAAACTCAGACAAGTCTAAGTAGGTATCTTTTGGCTCTTCGACCGCAAAGTCGAAAGCGTAAAAGGCTGGTTGTCCTTCTGTCCATCCTTTTGAAAAATCAATCTTCTCAGGATTATCCAGTGGCAGTGGATATTGTTTCCAATTCAGTAAGAAATGCAGATCCTTGCAGACACCTGTACGAATTCCTTTATGTTGCGTATCTGCTAAGAACTTGTGTCCATAGTTAACACGCCCCATATTTTCGATCAGGATATCAATCTCTGAACAGCCTTCTCGATTTCCCTGACAGTAGATATCTTCACCAATCTCTGTCTGGTATTGAGTAGCAATCCATTTACCATCTACAAAGAGTTGAGCTCGGTCACGTCCATCGATGATGCGGAGACGTTCCTCTTCTGCATCCCAACTTGCCTCAGTGCGGTAGAGAAGGTAGCCATAACTTTGACCAAGTTCTTCCATCGCTTTTGGATAGAGGCTTTCAGTAGGACTGGAGAGACTATCCAGAGTTTCAAACAAGGAAACTTTTTCGACCAATGGAATGGACCCCATCCCCATGCTTTCCTTATAGAGTGGTTCCAACTGTGGATACTCTGGGAAGTGGGTTGCCATCATCTTCTTGACTGCTAGGTATTTAGCAGTTGGATTTCCTTCTTCATCGAGAAGGGCATCATAGTCGTAAGATGTGACTTGTGGCAAATCCAGAGTTCCTCGAGCCGAGCAACCGTTCATGAAACCAAAGTTTGTACCACCATGGAACATGTAAAGGTTGATAGAACCTTGCTCCAATACCTCTCGAACAGCTTCTGCCAATTCTTTAGGATCCCGTGTGATGATGGGTTCTTTCCAACGGTTGAACCAACCATCCCAAAATTCCATACACATGAGAGGCCATTTCTTGCCATGCTCATCAAAGAATTCCTGCATCTGTGAAAAGTTATAAGGAGCCTTAGAACCGAAGTTCCCTGTCACAAAGAGATCATCTTCAATCAAGGTTCCGGCTTTCAAAGTAGCCCTCCATGGGCCATCTGAAGTAAAGAGTGGGCAATCAATCCCTCGGTCTTCCATCAATTTCCGAATTGCTCGTAGATAAGACTTATCTTCTCCATAAGAGCCATATTCATTTTCAACCTGCATCATGAGAATATTCCCGCCATTATCCAACAAGCGAGGTACAAGCCTCGGCAATAATTGGTCATAATAGCGAGCAACCGCCTCGATATAGGCCGGGTCGGACGAGCGGATTCGCATGTCCTTGGTCAAGAGCCAAGCCGGCAAGCCACCAAATTCCCATTCCGCACAGATAAATGGAGACGGGCGTACAATGGCATAGAGACCCAAATCTTGTGCTATTTGAAGAAACCTCTCCAAATTTCTGGCACCTTCAAAATCAAATTCCCCTTCAACGGGTTCATGTAAATTCCAAGCCACATAGGTCTCGACTGTATTAAAGCCAAGCGCCTTTAAGTTATAGAGAGAATGATACCAATCCTCTGCTGGAATCCTAAAATAATGAATGGCGCCAGACAAAATCTTGAACGGCTTCCCATCTAAATAGAAATCGTCCTCAATTTTAAATCTTGTCATGTTACCACCTCTGACGAATTAAGTTTGCGCTTTCATTTATTATAATATTAAATATAATCAAATCTTTTGCATTTGTCAATAGGTTTTAGAAAATTCTTTAAAATTTTTCTATTTTTTTACTTACCATTTACCAAAATTATCTAAAAATAGCATGAAAGCGATATTTTAATGTATGATAATTCACAAGGTTATAAAATGGAATTCTTTACATGTAACATAACATTTTTAGTCTATTATTTTAATTTTTTTTACCTAAATACTACTAATTTGTCTGTATTTATGGTAGAATCAAAATTGGAGAAAGAGAATCGAGGTGAAATTATGGCTATTCCAAAATACCAATATATTAAAGATGAATTAAAAAACAAAATCATCTCTGGTCAATTTGCAAGTGGAGATAAATTTTATACAGAAGCAGAATTGATCGCGATGTATGATGTTAGTTCAATCACTGTTGTGCGTGCTTTGAATGACCTTGCAAAAGACGGCTATATTGTCCGCCAACAAGGTAAAGGTACTTTCGTTTCACGTGCCCGCAAGCACAAACTCGTTGAGTTTTCAGATGTCGAAATCTTTGAAACAAAAGATGATAAAGTTACTGTCCTTTCTATCGAGCGTGGAAACAAGCTTGAATACTTAGAGAAGCTTGGATTACGTGGAGATCAGTTCTACTACAAAATTGAACGTACCCGTCAAACAAATGGCGTAACTTACATCTACCACACATCTTATATTCCTGAACAATACATCAATGCCAACTATCCAAATCTTGACTATTATAGTTCTATCTATAAACGTTTCAAATTGGATTACCGCATTCACATGAACGATGAACATTTTGAGGAAATCAATGAAATCGCATTTCCAACACCAGAGCACGTTGCTTCTGTACTTGGAATCGATACGCAATTTCCAACTGTCTTCCAAACGAAGACTACTAAACTTGAGGCTACTGGCCAAGTCCTCGCCTATAGTGAAACGTATAAGCGAGCAGACTACTACAAAATTAAATTCCTCTCATGTAATCGAGGTCATTAAGAGAAAGCTTGAGCCCAGCTCAGGCTTTTTCTATATTCATTATAGCACGAGAAAGAAGTTGTGAGAACGCTATGAAAGGTTCTTATTTAATTAGTAGCGTTTTTACTAAAAACAAGTTAAATATTAGCTTTCTCTTTCTCATTTCTGGAAATAATTTTCTTCTAAATCTTATGATTTCCTCTATTTATTATAGTTCTTATATAAACCCACTTGACATTTTACTCCTTAGATAATAAAATAAAATCGGTTTTATGTAAACGCTATCATACATAATAATAACAAGGAGGTTTTGTCATGAAACTAGAAAAGAAACAGCGCTTCTCCATCCGTAAATACGCGGTTGGGGCAGCTTCTGTACTGATAGGATTTGCTTTTAGCGCACAAGTCGTATCTGCCGACGGGATTACTCCAGCTCCAACAGCTGAAGAAACTGTTCAAACTATTCAGGAGAGTCCACAAGCAGTCAAAGAAGCTGTAGGCTCCAAGGTTCCAGAAAAACTGGAAGAAAAGGCTGACAAACCTGTAAAAGAGGAGGTCAAGGAAGACCAGGAGGCTCCTCGAACAGTTGCTCCAAAAACAGAAGAGTCAAGCACACCAGTTGTGACAGAAAATGCTGCTCCAACTCCTACTGCCGAGAAAGAAAGCCCTGCCCCAGCTGAAACTCCTGCTGAAAGTACTCCTTCAGAAAAGAAAAATGAAGCCGTCACACCTGCAGTGGCCACTCCTAGCACTGAACGTGTATCTCAAGTAAATGAAAAACTGGCAAAAAGAAAAATGATCTCAATCGACGCTGGACGCAAGTACTTCTCTCCAGAGCAACTCAAAGAAATCATCGACAAAGCCAAACACTACGGTTATACTGATCTTCATTTACTAGTTGGAAATGATGGCATGCGTTTTATGTTGGACGACATGACGATCAAAGCCAATGGCAAAACCTATGCAAGTGACGATGTCAAACGTGCACTCGAAAACGGAACCGATGCCTACTACAAGGATCCAAACGGCAACCATTTGACAGAAAGTCAGATGACAGACTTGATCAACTACGCTAAAAACAAAGGCATTGGTCTCATCCCAACTGTAAACAGCCCTGGTCATATGGATGCGATTTTGCATGCCATGAAAGAGCTAGGCATCCAAAAACCGAACTTCAACTACTTTGGCAAGGAATCTGCTCGTACCGTTGACCTTGATAACAAGGAGGCAGTTGCCTTTACCAAGGCTCTGATTGACAAGTATGCTGCTTACTTCGCTGGCAAATCTGACATCTTCAATATTGGACTGGACGAGTATGCTAACGATGCTACAGATGCCAAAGGATGGAGCGTTCTCCAGGCTGATAAATACTATCCAAATGAAGGGTACCCTGTAGGAGGATATGAGAAATTTATCGCCTATGCTAATGACCTTGCTAGTATCGTCAAATCTCACGGTCTCAAACCAATGGCCTTTAACGATGGTATCTACTACAATAGCGATACTAGCTTTGGAACCTTTGACAAAGACATCATCGTTTCTATGTGGACTGGTGGATGGGGCGGATACGACGTCGCTTCTTCTAAACTTCTAGTTGAAAAAGGACACCAAATCCTTAATACCAACGATGCTTGGTACTATGTTTTCGGACGAAATGCCGATGGTCAAGGCTGGTACAACCTCGACCAAGGACTCAATGGTATCAAGAACACTCCAATCACTTCTGTACCAAAATCTGATGGCGCAGATATCCCGTTCATCGGGGGTATGGTAGCTGCTTGGGCGGACACCCCATCTGCACGCTATTCACCATCACGCCTCTTCAAACTCATGCGTAGCTTCGCAAATGCCAATGCTGAATACTTCGCGGCTGATTATGAGTCTGCTGAGCAAGCTCTGAAAGAAGTCCCAACAGACCTTAAACGCTATACTGCAGAAAGTGTCGCAGCTGTAAAAGAAGCTGAAAAAGCCATTCGCTCACTCGATAGCAACCTCAGTCGCGCCCAACAAGACACTATTGATCAAGCAATCGCGAAACTCCAAGAAGCTGTAAACAATTTGACCTTCACACCAGAAGCTCAAAAAGAAGAAGACGCGAAACGCGAAGTTGAGAAACTTGCCAAGAACAAGGTAATTTCCATCGATGCTGGACGTAAGTATTTCACGCTCGACCAACTCAAACGCATCGTAGACAAGGCGAGCGAACTCGGCTACTCTGATGTCCATCTCCTTCTTGGAAATGACGGACTTCGCTTCCTCCTTGATGACATGACCATCACAGCTAACGGCAAAACTTATGCAAGTGACGATGTCAAGAAGGCCATTATCGAAGGAACAAAAGCTTACTACGATGATCCAAACGGAACCACTCTTAGTCAAGCTGAAATCACTGAATTGATCGAGTACGCAAAATCAAAAGGCCTCGGACTCATCCCAGCAATCAACAGCCCAGGTCACATGGATGCCATGCTGGTTGCTATGGAAAAACTTGGAATCAAGAATCCTCAAGCCAACTTTGACAAGGTATCCAAAACAACCATGGACCTTGAAAACGAAGAGGCGATGAATTTTGTCAAAGCCCTCATCGGCAAGTACATGGACTTCTTTGCAGGCAAGACAAAGATCTTCAACTACGGTACAGACGAATATGCCAATGATGCCACCAACGCTCAAGGCTGGTACTACCTCAAATGGTATGGACTCTATGGCAAGTTTGCTGAGTACTCTAACACCCTTGCTGCTATGGCCAAAGAAAGAGGTCTTCAACCAATGGCCTTCAATGATGGTTTCTACTATGAAGACAAGGATGATGTTGAGTTTGACAAGGATGTCATCATCTCTTACTGGTCTAAAGGATGGTGGGGTTACAACCTTGCGACGCCTCAGTACCTAGCAAGCAAAGGCTATAAACTCCTCAACACCAACGGAGACTGGTACTACGTGCTAGGTAATCACAAACCAGATGAAGCCTACCCACTATCAAAAGCACTTGAAAACTCTGGTAAAGTGCCATTTAACCAGCTTGCATCTACCAAGTATCCTGAGGTAGACCTTCCAACAGTTGGAAGCATGCTTGCCATCTGGGCAGACAAACCAAGTGCTGAGTACAAGGAAGAAGAAATCTTTGAACTCATGACTGCCTTTGCAGACCATAACAAAGACTACTTCCGCGCTAACTACAACGCCCTCCGCGAGGAACTTGCTCAAATCCCTGCAAGCTTGGATGGATACAGTAAGGAAAGCTTGGATGCCCTAAATGCAGCTAAAGAAGCTCTCAACTACAACCTCAACCGTAACAAACAAGCTGAGTTAGACGCTCTCGTAGCCAAACTCAAAGCAGCCCGCCTAGGCCTCAAACCAGCAGCAACCTACTCAGGAAGCCTCGATGAAAACGAACTAGCTGCCAATGTTGAAACCAAACCTGAACTCATCACAAGAGCAGAAAAGATTCCATTTGAAGTTATCAAGAAGGAAAATCCAAATCTCCCAGCTGGTCAGGAAAAGATCATCACACCAGGTGTAGAGGGCGAACGCACTCATTACATCTCAGTCCTTACTGAAAATGGGAAACAAACAGAAACTGTTCTAGATAGCCAAGTAACCAAAGAACCTGTGACCCAAGTGGTTGAAATCGGCGCCCCTATTACTCACAAAGGGGATGAACACGGTCTTGCTCCAGCCGCAGAGACAAAACCTAGACTGGACATCCAAGAGGAAGAGATTCCGTTCACTACCGTGACACGTGAAAATCCACTCTTGCTCAAAGGGAAGACTCAAGTCCTTACCAAAGGTATTAACGGTCGTCGCAGTCATTACTACTCTGTAAGCACTACTGCTGATAGTAAAGAAGTGAAGACTCTTGTCGATAGCCTTGTAACGCAAGAAGCAGTGACACAAGTCATTGAAGTCGGAACCCTTGTTACCCATGTAGGGGATGAACACGGTCTTGCCCCAGCCGCAGAAGAAAAACCTAGACTGGACATCCAAGAAGAAGAGATTCCTTTCACTACCGTGACACGTGAAAATCCTCAATTACCAAAAGGACAAAGTCAAGTCGTCGTTACTGGTGTAAATGGTCGTCGTACGATTTTCTACTCTGTCAGCACTACTGCTGATGGCAAGGAAGAAAGAACCCTTGTCAATAGTGCGGTATCGCAGGAAGCGGTCGCTCAGGTGGTCGAAGTCGGAACTGCCGTTGAGAAAGCTGAGCAAGCTGAACCAACTGCTAGCAAAGCAGAAGAAAAACAACTTCCTGCAACAGGAAGTCAAGACTCTGCAGGCTTGGTCGCAGCAGGACTCCTGGCCACACTAGCAGCTTACGGCCTCACTAAGAGAAAAGAAGATTAACCCCCTTAGACAAGCATATAAAAAAGCGAGATTGAATCTCGCTTTTTATTGTTAGGATTAGTCACCGAGTCCGATACGTTCAAAGATATCGTCCACTCGTTTAGTGTAGTATGCAGGGTTGAAGATTTCGTCGATTTCATCTTGAGTCAGGCGAGAAGTCACCTCTGGATCTGCTTCAAGAAGCGGTTTGAAATCTACTTGGTTGTCCCAGGAGTAGGCTGTTTTTGGCTGCACCAAGTCATAGGCTTGCTCACGCGTCATTCCCTTCTCGATCAAGGTCAACATAGCACGTTGGCTAAAGATAAGACCAAAAGTAGAGTTCATGTTGCGGATCATGTTTTCTGGGAATACCGTCAAGTTCTTGACGATATTTCCAAAACGGTTGAGCATGTAGTCAATCAAAATAGTCGTATCTGGTGTGATGATACGCTCAGCTGATGAGTGGGAAATATCACGTTCGTGCCAGAGAGCGACATTTTCATAAGCTGTCACCATGTGACCACGGATGACACGCGCAAGACCTGTCATGTTCTCAGAACCGATTGGGTTGCGTTTGTGAGGCATTGCAGATGAACCTTTTTGCCCTTTGGCAAAGAACTCTTCCACTTCGCGTTGTTCTGATTTTTGAAGACCACGAATCTCCGTTGCCATACGCTCGATAGAAGTCGCGATGCTGGCAAGAACTGCAAAGTACTCAGCATGAAGGTCACGAGGAAGAACCTGTGTAGAGATTTCCTGAGCACGGATACCCAATTTGTCGCAGACGTATTTCTCTACAAATGGTGGAATGTTGGCAAAGTTCCCAACCGCACCAGAAATCTTACCAGCTTCCACACCAGCAGCTGCATGCTCGAAACGCTCGATATTGCGTTTCATTTCGCTGTACCAAGTCGCCAATTTAAGACCAAAAGTTGTTGGCTCAGCGTGCACACCGTGGGTACGCCCCATCATGATGGTGAACTTGTGTTCCTTAGCCTTATCAGCGATGATGTTGGTGAAGTTTTCAAGGTCACGACGAATGATGTCGTTAGCCTGTTTGTAAAGGTAACCGTAGGCCGTGTCCACAACGTCAGTAGAAGTCAAGCCATAGTGAACCCACTTACGCTCTTCACCAAGAGTCTCAGAAACCGCACGCGTGAAAGCCACCACATCGTGACGTGTCTCCTGCTCAATCTCCAAAATACGGTCGATGTCAAAGTCCGCCTTCTCGCGAATCAAAGCCACATCTTCCTTAGGGATTTCCCCCAACTCAGCCCATGCCTCATCAGCCAAGATTTCCACCTCAAGCCAAGCACGGTATTTATTTTCTTCACTCCAAATGTTCGCCATCTCAGGGCGAGAGTAACGGTTGATCATATTGTTAATTTTTCCTTTCTTCTTAACCTTTGGGAAATAAGCTATCTAAGTAACCCAGACTCCTCTTTCCCAATAAACACAATAAGCAACATGATAAAATATAGAGATTAGTGTTAAGTGCCAAATCACAAATCGCCAAATAGTTTTCTGGGTGCTGAGCTACTAGCTCTTCATACTTGTCTTTCACCTTTTCGTGATCCCCACTAGCATACAAGACCTAGACGACTGCTCCACAGTCTTATCTTGTTCAATAAAACCATTGCACAACCAGAATACTCTAGACAGAAGCCCCCTTCATATTGGCTTCCAGAATAGGCATCTCAACACCCAACTCCTGACCTGTCAGATAGACACTTTGACAACAGTAAAAGATATCTTGTTTATCATTATGCAAGGTCATGATTTTTCGGGTCAGCTCATTTTTCGCAAACATAGCTTTCATGGCCTTCCCTGCAATCCAAGCGGGAATTTTATAAGGCAAGAGTTCTGCTTTGTAAAGTTTCAAATTCACACCACGCGCTTCTACGACTTTCAAAGCCTCTCGAATGGCCTTGATGGCTAATGATAATTCCGAAGAACTGTTCATCAAGTTCAAAGCCAATTTTTCTGGATTTTCTAGATTTCCCGAGCGTGCAGCTGTCGAGGTGACACCCGCATTAATCGCCATGTGAATCCAAATCCACTCGACCATATCATGGGGAACCTCCCACTTCAAATCTGCTGAAGTCAGCAAATCCGTCAAGTCAGCATAATTGGGGATGTGTGCTTTTTTCTCCCCTTCTAACATTAAATGGTCGAACAAGACGCCATCTAAATGATCCTTATTCATATGACCACCAGCTGTAGGAAATGCGAGAATATAGTCATACTCCCCTGGCCATTTCTCTACTTCCTCTCGCGTATTCCAGAAATTACAGAAGAAAACGAGAGTTCCTTTAATCCGATTTTCTCGCAAGGTTTCCACGGCTTCTTTTACAAAACCATGACGCACACTGATAAAAATAAAATCATATTCCGCATGATCTTCCGCCACATGAACCACATAGGTATCCCGTTTATTTTCACCTTTGGAAACATAACGGCCATCTAGCAAATCAACTGGCAAAACGTTTGGTGCTGTACTTTTCTTACTTTCTCTCAGCACGTGCTCTACCTGATGACCTGCTTTTTGAAAAGCATAGGCATAAATGGTCCCGATAACCCCAAGACCTAAAATTGCTATTCTCACCTAAAAATCAATCCCTTTCCCAAACTCTTCAACTTCATCCGACACATCACTAAACAAGGTCACATGTCCCATCTTGCGGTTGTGCTTCGCTTCTATTTTACCATACATGTGGAGGTGGGCGCTTGGATTTTCTGTGACATATTTTTCAGCGGCCTCGACGTGCTGACCGAGGACATTAAGCATGACAGCTGGGGCATGCAGTTTGATGGCTGGTAATTGTTCTCCGAGAACACCTAAGATATGGGTGTCAAATTGCGAGAAGTCGCAGGCTTCAATAGAGTAGTGTCCTGAGTTGTGTGGACGTGGCGCAATTTCATTGACAATGATGTCATCAGCCGTCGCAAACATTTCCACGCAAAGGGTTCCAGACAGGTTGAGCTGCTCAGCAATTCGCACGGCCATAGCTTTGGCTTTGGCTGCTAAACTTTCTGAAATGCGAGCAGGCACAATAGTTTTTGAAAGGATGTTGTTTCGGTGAATATTTTCCTGAACTGGGAAAACCGTAACATCCTTGCCATTCCCTGATACAATGACAGAAATTTCAAGGTCAAAGTTGACAAATTCTTCCAAAACGCAGTCTGCTGAGTCAGCTAGCGCATAGGCTCCCTCCAAGTCTGCTTCCGAACGAATAACCTTTTGTCCATGCCCATCGTAACCGCCTGTCGCCGTCTTGAGGACATAGTTTTTAGAAAGGTCGATATCTGCCAAATCTTGGCTTGAGGTCACAACCTTGTAAGGTGCAACGGTGACTTTGGCCTTGTTTGAGAGGAAGTCCTTCTCAAAGATGCGATTTTGAGAAATGCGGAGCAGACCTGTCCCTTGAGGGAGTTGTCCTTCCTTGATAACCGCATCCAGACCGTCAGCATCGACATTTTCAAACTCATAGGTGAGGACATCACATCGCTCAGCCAGCTGACGGAGAGCGTTCACATCGTTATAGGGAGCCACGATGATTTCCGCCACACGAGAGGCTGGACAATCCGCCACAGGATCCAGCGCGATGACCTTGTGCCCCATGTAGATAGCAGAAATGGCCATCATCTGACCAAGCTGACCGCCACCGATAATTCCGATTGTTTTAGATGAGCTCATTGGTAGACTCCTCTGCGATTTTTCCTTGCTCTTCTGCGAAATCTGCCAAAGCTGTCGCGATAGCCTGATCCTCTACTGACAGGAGACGGAGGGCAAAGAGGGCAGCGTTTGTCGCTCCTGCTTCACCGATAGCCATGGTTGCAACAGGTACGCCTCCCGGCATCTGCACGATAGAGTAGAGTGAGTCCACGCCACTAAGGGCACGCGATTTGACAGGCACACCAATGACAGGAAGGGTTGTTTTGGCAGCTACCATCCCTGGCAAATGGGCTGCGCCACCCGCACCTGCAATGATGACCTTGATGCCACGGCTACGTGCTTCTTCCGCATGTCTGAACATGAGGTCTGGTGTACGGTGGGCAGAGACAACCTTCTTTTCGTAGACTATACCGAAGCGGTCGAGGACTTCAGCGGCTTTTTGCATGGTTGCCCAGTCGGATTTAGAGCCCATGATGATGGAAATAATTGGTTTCATATTTTCTCCTCTGAATAAACTAATTCTTTTGCTCAATATTTTTTACAGTAGCTGATTCAACACTATAATGTTGAACAGTCTGATTAACCAGATTTTCAACGCTCTTAGGTTTTATCAATAAACGAAGTATAATTGTCACAAGAGGTATAATGCTCGGCAAATCCTTCCATATAGGTGTCAACACTTCTTCACTATCACATCTTAAAAGCCAGTACTTTATTGTCTGCAATATTTTTCTTCTACTTTTCGTCTTCTCAGCTGTTCCAATAATCAAAGCCATCAGACTATGCGTCTCAACGCCTGCTTGACCAAGAATGACCTCAGATTTAGCGTAGCTATGACTGGCTAGTTCTATCATGATTTTTGGAAAATTAACTCCTGCTTTATAAGCGTTAGCAGGCTCTACCATTCTAGGGTTACACTCTATATAGTAAAATTGATCTCCCCTACGTATAAAATCTAGGGTTAGGCAACCATGCCATTGTATGTATTGTCCTAATTTTTCAACATGCTCTCTCGTTATTTTAGATTCTATGCTTAATCTTGCCGCAGCCGAACCACCCGCGCCAGAACCTACTTTTACGCTAGAATGCACTGCGAGTAATTCTCCATGATCAAACACTGCTTGAACCTGACCATAGTCTCCAACTATGTCTTGCTGAACCATCCATTCCTCATCACTCGCTGTTAATTTGCTCGTCACTTCAGCCAAATCTTTCTTACTTGAAATCTTATAAACCGAGCGACCGGCAGTACCATAATCTGCTTTCAGCCAATAAGGATAGTCTAACAGTATAGAGTCTGCATCTTTCACGTACTCCCACTTAGGTGTGGGAAGTCCTAATAAATCCGCAGTTTCAGCAAAAGCAATCTTTCCAGCCAACATTTTAAACTGCTCTTTATCAGCAAGGGCGATTGGTAGCGATTGAGGCAAAAATTGTTTCCCATTTGCCAATAACCAGCCTTCTTCATGTGTTGGCAAAATGGCCTTGTAATTGGTTTTATGAAGCAACTGACTAACCTGTCTCAGATAATCTACAGGAAAACGATTCACATCAACTATCGGAACTCTATGGGTTAGACGACTGAAGTATGCAATGGAAAATCTTCTAGGAGATAACACATCAATTTTATAGCTTTCTTTCAACAAAACTGTCAAAGTTTCTCGTGAGGTCAAGCTTGAACCTTCTAAAAATAGCAATCTATTTTTCATTTTTCAAACACCTGAAGTCTATTTTTAAGTCTCACGGCTAAAAGTTTCATAGATTTGATTTACAAAGCCTTACCACCAATATCATGCCTATAAAAAAGACCTGTTGTGTCTTGTTTTTTTAGTTGGTCGTAGATTTTTTCCTGCGCAGCTGAGACAGTATCAGCTGTGGTGACGAGCATGTAGACACGTCCGCCGTTGGATAGCAGTTCTCTGCTATTTTCCGCAAACTTAGCCCCTGCATAGTAGGTAATGATGTCACCCTCGGTCTTGGCTGGCAACTTGACACCTTTTTCATAGTCTAGTGGGTAGCCATTGGATGCGACAACCACACCCAGAGTCACACCCTTGTCCGTCCACGTGATGTTCGGCTCCTTGCCATCTAGGATATCTGTAATATTTTGTGCAAAGTCAGATGTTAAACGAGGCAAGATGATTTGCGTTTCAGGATCTCCAAAACGAGCATTGAACTCGATAACTTTAGGGCCGTCAGCTGTTAAAATAAGCCCTGCGTAAAGAATACCAAGATAAGGACGACCTTCTTTAATCATCCCTTCAAGGACCGGCCTAACAATGGTCTCCACTGCTGTGTCAACCACGCTCCGTGGCAAGTGAGGAACTGGCGCATAGGCACCCATACCGCCCGTGTTAGGGCCCTTGTCGCCGTCATAGGCACGTTTATGATCCTGAGCCGTCGGCATGATGTAGAACTTGTCCCCATTGACAAAGGCAAAGAATGAAAATTCCTCCCCTTCAAGGAATTCCTCGATGACCACACGCGCGCCTGAGTCACCAAATTTATTGTCCAAAAGCATCTCATGGGCTGCTTCGATTGCTTGCTCAACCGTCTCCGCAACGACGACACCTTTCCCGAGCGCCAATCCATCCGCCTTAACAACGATTGGAGCGCCTTTCTCTTCGATATAAGCCTTAGCTGCCTCGAAATCCGAAAATGTGCCATAGGCTGCTGTCGGAACGTCGTATTTGACCATGATTTCCTTAGCAAAATCCTTGGACCACTCCAGCTCCGCTGCAGCTCTAGTCGGACCAAAAGCCTTGAGGCCTGCTGCATTGAAATCATCCACTATTCCAGCGGCAAGAGCATCATCCGGCCCAATGAAGGTCCAAGCGATATCGTTGACCTTTGCAAATTCAATTAACTTAGAATGTTCGGAAATAGAGATATTTACTAACCCCAGCCCATCCAGAACCATCCCGTCATTTCCAGGAGCTACAAAGACCTTTTCAACGTCTTTTGATTCAAGCAACTTCTTAGCAATCGCATGTTCACGACCACCCGAACCGACAACTAACAGCTTCATCTCTCAACCTCTTTTGCGAATTATTTACTAACATTATATCACAAACGTTCGTTTTAATCTTGTTTCACTTAGCATTTTAAGCCAAAAAAGGAAAGAAACTGTTTTCTTCCCTTTTATATTTTTAATGTCTAAAATGTCTTACGCCTGTGAAGACCATAGTCAAGCCGTATTTATCCGCTGCTTCGATGGATTCTTGGCTACTCATTAACCAGTTATATCAGAAAGGTTAAAAAGTAACTCTCATTTAATCATTTTTCATTTCGCATATTTTTCTAGATGTGTTTGGATTTTTGGCATAATGAGATGCATTATTTTAAGATTCGTAAAAGCTATTATCATGGCTAATAAAAGATAGACAAAGACTGATAACAAAGGAACGTCAGAAGACCAATAGTGGGAAATAATCATTAGAACCATTGGCAATTCTAGAGTTACTGTGACGACTCCAGGAACATAACCCCTAAATCGCATGCACATGATATAATGGATTATGAAATGAGATGTATAAGCTATTACAAAAGATAAATAGAGTAAAGTGTTGTGAGTTATTTGGCAGAATCCAGAAATAAACACCAGGATGATAAATTCCTCCAACACACCTACTGCAAAAGCGGAGCCTTGCGTAACGGAACCAAAGAACGGTTTCTTAAAAGTTTCTAATTTTTGATGATGCCGTGTTTTCCACAAGGGCATAAAAATCATTTCTTCAAAATCGTGTAAAATAAATAAAATAGGTAGCATCCAAACATTAAAAAGAATGCTCATATCTTTACCTCCTTAATAACAACTAACAATTGTACAATGTTAAGAATAAATGATAATCATATATCACGCGCAACACTTTTAGTATAAAGATAAACTGTTACAAAAACAAGAGGTTAAGAGAAATTGGCACAGTTTGACCAAAAGTGTGACAGGAAAGGAAAAATATCATGGAATATCAAATGCGGCAATGGCTGGAAGAAGCCTTGTTCGATTTATTAGCAACTAAGAAGTCTCTCCAAAATATCAGCATTGCTGAACTCAGCGAGCATGCTCAAATTGCTAGACGAACGTTTTATCGTTATTACCATTCAAAAGAGGAAGTTCTTACGAACTATTTAGACCGCTTAATTCAAGACTATATTATCGAACTTCAAACAGCAAAACTGACTAATTTTGAAGATTTAGTGAACCTTTTCTTTCAGTATTGGAGCCAGTACACTGAGCCATTAAAAATCTTGCAAGACGCAAACCTGCTAGTGCTTATCTTGCAAAGGTCTTATGATAAGCTTCCTGCTGCTTATACTACTGTCATGGCACCTTGGCATATCACAAACAGTAATCAAAGGCAAATCACCTATGATAGTAGATTCATTATTGGAGGTCTCTACAATATTTTTGATGAATGGTTAAAAGGAGATTATAAAGCCATGCCTGTTAACAAGCTAGTCACAACAACCTTAAACACCATAAAACGTATGAAAAATAGTTAAGTGAGAAACTGAGTTTTTCGAGATTAGTCATGAACAGCTCTGACAAATCATTTTAATAATTTCTAACACTAAAATGCTTATTGTTTTAGACATACAAAAAGAGAAGACAACTTACGTCTTCTCTCGTTGTTAGCGATAAATCATTTATCACAGTTGATAATGAGCTAATTTTTAAATACCCATCAATGTCTAAAATGTCTTACTCCTGTGAAGACCATGGTCAAGCCATATTTATCCGCTGCTTCGATGGATTCTTGGTCACGAACTGAGCCACCTGGTTGGATGATGGCTTTAATGCCTGCTTTAGCAATTTCTTCCACGTTATCTGCAAATGGGAAGAAGGCATCAGAAGCAAGCACAGCGCCGTCAAGGCGGTCTTTAGCTTGGTCAATCGCAATACGAACAGAAGCCACACGGTTGGTTTGTCCTGGGCCAACACCGAGTGTCATGTGGTCATTGGTCACGATGATACCGTTTGATTTGACGTACTTAATTGCTTTCCAAGCGAACTCAAGAGCAGTCGCTTCTGTCTCGGTTGGCTGGCGTTTGGTCACCACTTGCCAGTCAGCTGGGCTTTCCTTGACCACGTCTTGATTTTGCACGAGAAGTCCACCTACTACACCTGTGTATTCTGCTTCCACTTCACTAGCCTCTTGAGCGTCAAATGGCAAGGCAAGGATACGCAAGTTTTTCTTTTTGTTGGTCAAAATGGCTAGCGCTTCATCCGTATAGCTCGGTGCGATGATGATCTCGAGGAATACACCGTGCATCTTCTCAGCAGTCGCAGCATCCACCTCGCGGTTAAGGACGACAATTCCACCAAAGATAGACACTGGGTCAGACTCATAAGCATAATCCCAAGCTGTTTCGATGTCATCAGCTTGACCAATTCCACATGGGTTCATGTGTTTGAGAGCCACAACGGTTGGACGGTCTTTGAAATCACGAATGATACGAATCGCCGCATCAGCGTCACGAATATTGTTGAATGACAATTCCTTACCGTTAAGCTGTTTAGCGGATGCAATCGAATAGTCTGTCGGCAAAGCTTTTTGGTAGAAGTCCGCATCCTGCTGAGGATTTTCCCCATAACGCATTGGTTGCTTGAGGTCATAGGTCAAAGTGAGCTTTTCAGGTTTGCTTTCGCCCACTTGAGCTGTGAAGTATTCTGCAATCAAGGCGTCATAAGCCGCTGTGTGACGAAAAACCTTGGCTGCCAAACGTTGGCGAGTTTCGTAACTTGTTTCACCATTTGCTGCCAATTCATCAAGCACCACAGCATAGTCAGCAGGGTCTACTACAACCGTTACGCTAGCGTGGTTTTTCGCTGCTGAACGAAGCATGGATGGCCCACCGATATCAATATTTTCAACTGCGTCAGCGTACGTCACATCTGGTTTGAGAATCGTTTCCTTGAATGGGTAAAGGTTTACCACCACAAGGTCAATCAATTCGATATTATTGTCCTTAGCCGCTTGAAGATGGCTATCCAAATCACGACGAGCAAGGAGACCACCATGGATATTCGGGTGCAGGGTCTTGACACGACCGTCCATCATTTCTGGGAACCCAGTCACATCATCAATCGCAATGGTCTCCACCCCAGCATTGTCAAGGACAACTTTGGTCCCACCTGTTGAGATAATATCCCAACCAATTTTTTTGAGTTCTTGGGCAAATTCAACAATGCCCGCTTTGTCTGAGACGCTGATTAAGGCGCGTTTAGTCATGTTTTTTCCTTTCATTTACTTATACAACAATTCTCTAATAACCTCTGGATACAACTTGTACTCTGCTTCATGAATGCGAGCTTCAAAGCTTTCGATGGTATCATCAGCTAGTCGTGGTACGCGTACTTGTTTAATAACCTTTCCTGTATCCACACCCGAGTCCACCCAGTGAATGGTCACGCCACTCTCAGTAACACCAGCATTCCAAGCATCCTCAATCCCCTGAGCTCCTGGAAATTCTGGAAGGTAGGCTGGATGAATGTTGATAATTCGACCCTCATAAGTTGCTAATAAAGTTGGCCCAACGATTTTCATATAGCCGGCGAGGCAAACCAAGTCAATCTGGTGTTCTTCCAAGAGCTCGACAAGAGCAACTTCGTAGTCCGCCTTGTTCTCAAACTCCTTGAGTTCAAAAGCATAGGACAGGACGCCGAGCTTTTCTGCCCGCTCCAGCACATAGGCGTCACGATGGTCTGAAAAAACAAACTCTACCGGAAATTCTTCGGCAATCACCTGAAAGTTTGAGCCGTTACCAGAGGCAAAAACCGCTATTTTTTTCATTTGATGATGACACTTTCGTTTTCTTTCTTGACGATGCGACCAATTTCATAGACTGGTTCATCCAACAATTCCTTGACGCGACCTACATTTTCAGGGCTAACTGCCAGCATGAGTCCCACACCCATATTGAAGATTTCAAACATTTCTTCATGCTTGATTTCACCGTATTTTTCAAGAGCTTTGAAAATAGGAAGGACTGGAACCTTGTCTTCTTCAATTTCCGCAGCTAGGTCAGCCGCAAACATACGAGGAACATTCTCGATAAAGCCGCCACCTGTGATGTGGGCAATGCCGTTGACTAACTCTTCCTTGATGAGTGGTAAGACAGCTTTGACATAGATACGAGTCGGCTCAAGAAGGACTTCCTTGAGTTGCTTGCCTTCCAATTCTGGCAAAACTTCCTCACCTGTATAGTCGGCAAAGACACGACGCACGAGTGAGTAACCATTTGAGTGAATCCCGCTCGAAGCAAGTCCGAGAAGGACATCACCTTCTGCTACTTTTGAACCGTCTATGATTTGAGATTTTTCAGCCACACCGACTGCAAAACCAGCCAGATCGTAGTCATCTTCGCCATACATACCAGGCATTTCAGCCGTTTCCCCGCCAATGAGGGCGGCGCCTGCCTGCACACAACCTTCTGCCACACCAGCAACCACTTGTTCTAGTTTAGCTGGTTCATTCTTGCCAGTCGCGACGTAGTCAAGGAAGTAAAGAGGCTCCGCACCTGCAGCGATGATGTCATTAACACACATGGCCACACAGTCCTGACCGATGGTATCATGCTTATCGTATTTGATAGCCAGCATGAGCTTGGTCCCGACACCGTCAGTCCCTGAGATCAAGACCGGCTCTTTGACACCTGTTTTTGAAAGATCAAACATGCCACCAAAGCCACCTAGAGCTCCCATGACACCTGCACGCTCCGTACGAGCCACGTGCTTTTTGATCCGCTCAACAACTTCATAACCCGCTTCAACATCCACACCCGATTGAGCGTATGCATTCTTATTTGTCATTTTTTAATCCTTTTCTTTTTTTGAGAAAGACTGCGACGTATTTTTAGATAAACAATCATTTTATCTAAAAATACTAGTCAGGTCTCTAGCTTTGGTCCCATAGGAGAAAGCGTCTACTGACAAATGCTTTAGCTTTTAGTCAGTAGCGAGACGTGGAGCATAAGCATTTTTATTTGTCATCTTTGTCTCCTCTTCCTTTCCTTTAATGGGGAGTCTTTATCCGTCTATTTGTAAAAACTGGTCTTTTCTTCCAAACTTCTTTGATAGTCTTCCTCATAGTCGTAGAGAGGAGTTGGGTAGTCGCCGTCAAAATAAGCGACACAGAGACCACCATTTGGCGCATCTGTTTCAATCCCGATAGAATCAATCAAGCCTTCAATAGAAAGATAGGTCAGGCTATCCGCACCAATGATTTGGCAGGTTTCTTCTACCGTATGATTGGCCGCAATCAGCTCCTGACGCGTCTGGATATCAATCCCGTAAAAACATGGATAAGCTAGCGCTGGACTGCCAATAGCAACGTGAACCTCAGACGCACCTGCTTCTTTCAAAAGCTGAACGATACGGCGAGAGGTTGTCCCACGAACAATGGAATCATCCACCATAACCACACGTTTGCCTTTAACGACACCCGAAACAGCAGATAGTTTCATCCGCACCCCTTGCTCCCGCAATTCTTGAGTCGGTTGAATAAAGGTGCGTTGGGTATATTGGTTTTTGATGAGACCCATTTCATTTGGCAGACCTGATTCTTCTGCAAATCCCATGGCTGCGCTGAGCGAGGAATTTGGCACACCAACCACGATATCCGCTTCGTGCTTGAACTCACGCGCTAATTGGGCCCCCATACGTTTGCGAGCTGTATGGACATTGACACCGTGGATATTAGAATCAGGACGAGCAAAGTAGATATACTCCATAGAACAAATCGCCAGCTGGGTATCATTCGTATAGCTATCGTACTGGATGCCATTGTCATCCACGATTACAATCTCTCCTGGTTTTACATCGCGAATCCACTCGGCACCAATGACTTCAAAAGCACAGGTTTCTGACGAAACCACCACCGCTCCGTTGGCCATTTTCCCAATAGAAAGTGGACGGAAACCATTAGGGTCAAGGGCCGCAACCAACTTGTCCTCAAATAGCAGGATATAAGCAAAGCCACCTTTGACGAGACTAAGTGCTTCCTTGATTTTACCCATCAAGTTCGGATTGTGACTCCGACGAATGAGGTGAGCCAAGATTTCCGAGTCCGAAGTTGAACTGAAAATAGCGCCACTTTGTTCCAATTCTTTCTTGAGCGATTCGGCATTGGTCAGATTTCCGTTATGAGCAAGTCCAAACTGCATATCATGAAAGCGAAAAAGGAAGGGCTGGATGTTATCCACAGAAGCTTCGCCAGCAGTCGCGTAACGAACATGCCCAATCGCGCTCGTACCAGTCAATTTATCCAAATTAGCTGGATTTTTGAAGACTTCTGATAAAAGCCCCATATCACGATGACGCTTCAATTGTCCCTGATCATTGGAGAGGATTCCTGCCCCCTCCTGACCACGGTGCTGAAGACTGTGGAGACCAAAATAGGTCAATTTAGCAGCATCTGGATGTCCCCAAATACCAAAAACGCCACATTCTTCATTAAGAGATTTTACTTCGTATGTCATTTTTTATACCTAATTTTTATTTGTGTATCACCAAGAGCTAAATCTACATGACTTTTACATTACTGATACTATCTATTAGAAAATCTGTAAGTCTTATTTTCCAGTAAAGTATTTAACCGCCGACGCAAACAGATGCTGGTCTTTATCTCCTGGGATGTTTTGGAAAAGACCATCTTCATAACGTTCTGAGTGTCCCATTTTACCGATGATTTGACCGTTCTTGCTGGTAATTCCTTCGATGGCATTTACGGAACCATTCGGATTGTACTTAGAATCCATACTTGGTTTGCCGTCAAAGTCAACGTATTGGCTAAAGATTTGGCCATTGTCGCGGAGCTCCGCAAATTCCTCGGCCGTCACAACAAACTTCCCTTCACCGTGCGATACTGGGATGGCATGGATATCACCCACTCGCACTCCAGCCAACCATGGCGAGTTGGTATTGGCAATCCGAGTTTCCACCATCTTAGCCACGTGTTGGTTGGCATCATTGTAGAAAAGGGTTGGGCTAGTGCTACTTGCATCTTCAAAGTTACCATATGGAAGAAGACCTGATTTGACCAAGGCCTGGAATCCATTACAGATACCGATAACCAAGCCACCACGAGCGATAAAGCCATCAATGGCTGCACGCACTTTTTCATTGAGCAAGATATTGACAATAAACTTAGCTGATCCATCCGGCTCATCCGCAGCTGAGAATCCACCTGCAAAGAAGAGAATGTTTGCCTTGCCGATATTGTCAACCATGGTTTCAACTGACTTGACAATTGCTTCTTCATTCAAGGTCACGAATGGCACCAAGTTGACTTCTGCACCTTCTTTTTCAAAAGCTTTTGCTGAATCATATTCTGAGTTTGTTCCTGGGAAGACTGGGATGTAAACTACTGGTTTTTCAATAGTTTCTTTAGCTTTGATGACTGTGTTAGAAGCGACAGCTGGAACTTCTTCCAGTTCTTTAGCTTGGGTAAATTCTGTTGGGTAAACTTCTTCCAGTTTCCCTTGAAAGGCACTGTCAAGTTTGTGTCCATCTAGCTTCACACCGTTGACAACGAGTGTAAAGTCTGTGCTTGTTTGACCGATTTTCTCTACTCCAGCGATTTCTTGAGGAGATGTGAAGATAAATCCACCCAATTGAGCTGTCAAAGCTGTTTCAAGTTCAAGCAAGTTTACCTCTGCACCAATATGGTTCCCAAAGCTAGCAAGAACCAAGCTTTCAAGAACACCACCATATTTAACAGCTGATGCAGATGTTACTTTGTTATCAGCTTGGATGGCTTCAAATTGAGCAAAATTAGACTTAATCAAGTCAAAATCAATCTCTGCGGAGAGGGCTTGACCTGGGATGTAGTAGATGTTTTCACCAGCAGTCTTGAACTCTGGAGAGAGGACCTTCCGGCTATCTGCTGTTGTCACCCCAAAGGCAACCAAGGTTGGTGGTACGGTTAATTCTTCAAAAGTACCAGACATAGAGTCCTTACCACCGATAGATGGCAAGCCAAGTTGGATTTGTGCTTCGATAGAACCTAGAAGAGCCGCTACCGGCTGACCAAAACGCTCTGCTTGTTTATCCATGCGCTCAAAATACTCTTGGTAAGAGAAGCGAGCCTTGGACCAGTTTGCACCAGCAGCAACCAAACGAGCAGTTGCTTCGATAACCGCATAAGCAGCGCCATGATATGGAGACCATTCTGCCACATATGGATTGAATCCTTGGGCCATGACAGACGCAGTGTGAGTTACACCGTGCTGAACTGGCAATTTCTGCACAGATCCCTCAGTTGGTGTGAGTTGGTAGCGACCACCAAGTGGGTGATTGACCGTTGAACGACCGACCGAACAGTCAAAGATAGTTTGTAAACCTTTTTGACTCGCATGGTTGAGGTCAGACAATACCGCAAGGGTATCAGCTTCAAGTGTGTTAGTGCTTGTTGTGCGTTCTTCTGGAAGCTTGACGTCCTTGTCCACCACCTTGGCATCGACGACCACGCGCACACCGTTTGTATCAAGGAAACGACGTTCCAAGTCCACAATGATTTCACCATTCCAGTGCATGACTAGATTTGGTTTTTCAGTCACTGTCGCAACCACAACAGCGTCAATATTTTCTTTATTACATTCTGCAACGAAGGAATCTACGTCTTCAGGACGCACCACAACTGCCATCCGTTCTTGTGATTCAGAGATAGCAATTTCTGTACCATTCAAGCCCTGGTATTTAAGAGGAACCTTGTTGAGGTCGATTTCAAGACCATCTGCCAATTCACCAATGGCTACACAGACACCACCAGCACCAAAGTCGTTGGATTTCTTGATGAGACGAGTGACATCGCCATTACGGAAGAGGCGCTGAATCTTGCGTTCTTCGATGGCATTCCCTTTTTGAACCTCAGCACCAGCAGTCTCTACAGACTCAACTGTTTGAACCTTAGAAGATCCCGTTGCACCACCGACACCATCACGTCCAGTCTTACCACCGAGCAAGATAATCACATCGCCTGCTTCCGGTTTTTCACGGACAACGTTGCCCTTGGGAGCCGCACCGACAACTGCACCTAGCTCCATGCGTTTGGCTACAAAACCTGGGTGGAAGTATTCACGAACGTAAGTCGTCGCCAGACCAATCTGGTTACCATATGAAGAATAACCGTGAGCCGCTGTCTTCGAAATGACTTGTTGTGGTAATTTACCAGCGCGAGTTTCCGAAATCGGAGCTGTAATATCACCAGCGCCTGAGATACGCATAGCTTGGTAAACGTATGAACGGCCTGACAACGGGTCACGAATGGCTCCACCGATACAAGTAGCCGCTCCACCAAATGGTTCAATTTCCGTTGGGTGGTTGTGGGTTTCGTTTTTGAACATGAGGAGCCAAGGTTCCTTGACACCATCAACCTCCACTTCGATTTCTACTGAGCAGGCGTTTATTTCATCAGACACTTCCATGTCGTCCAAACGACCATTAGCACGCTCATAACGACCAAAAATAGTCGCCATATCCATCAAGGTTTGTGGCTTTTCAGACCGACCTAGTTCCTCACGCATGGCAATATACTTGTCATAAGTCGCCTGCAATTGCTTTTGGAATTTAGAAGCTGAGAAATCAATGTGTTTCAACTCGGTCTCAAAAGTCGTGTGACGGCAGTGGTCAGACCAGTAAGTATCCAACACCTTGAGCTCAGTCTCAGTCGGCACGCGCCCGATTGACTTGAAGTAGTCTTGGATAAAGAGCAAATCATCCACTTCCATTGCCATCCCTTGCTCGGCCTTGTAGCGAGCAAAGTCTTCTGCCGTATAACTTTCAAAGAAAGTCAATTTAGGAATGGTCTTGTCCGACTCTGAAAATTCCTGCTTGGCAATCCCTGTCGTGATGTCCTTGAAACGAGAATCAACTGGGTTGAGTAAATAGTTCTTGACTGCTTCCAACTCAGTCGCATCAATATCTTTATTAACCAAGTAAAGTTGAGCTGTATTGACCGTCACGTCACTCGAACTTCCCAGCAAAAGCAAGGCTTCCTGTGAAGAAGCTGCACGCTGGTCAAACTGTCCTGGCAGGCTTTCAATGGCAAAGAAAGCATAGTTAGCAAGATCCGCTTGCACGGCTGATTCATCCAAGACATGGTCTGTTACCTGCTCAGAGAAGATGTGTTTTTCCGCAGGTGCAAACAAGTCCTCTACCAAATCAAAGACATCATAAACCTGCACAATGCGAATACTTTTCAAAGTTGACAGTCCCAAGTTATGCTGGAGCTCCCTTACCAAACTCTCTGATTTAACCTGAAAATCAGCCTTTTTCTCAACAAAAATACGTTTATCCATCAATTCTTATTCCTTTATTTCAGCTCTTGCAATGTTCCCAAACGACCTTGAGAGTCTTACAAACAGATTATTTCAATTCCTGCAACTTTTCCCAGACAACTTCGTAAACATCAGTTAGTTCTCCCAAGCCACGACGGAAAACATCCTTGTCCATGTGGTTGCCATCTGCATCCCACAAACGGCAGTTATCGGGTGAAAACTCGTCTGCCAAGATAATCTCACCATCCTTGTCAAAACCGAACTCTAGCTTAAAGTCAATCAATTTAAGGCCGATCTCAGTAAACCAAGCCTTCAAGAGCTCATTGATACGACGGGTTTCTTCCTTCAAGTAAGCAATCTGCTGGTCATCCGCAATTTTAAGGAATTTCACATGCTCGTCATTGATAAAGGGATCATCCAAATCATCATTTTTATAGTAAAATTCGACAATTGGAGTTTCCAAAGCGATACCTTCATCTACGCCAAAACGTTTTGAAAAGGAACCAGCCGTGTAGTTGCGGAGCACGACTTCCAAAGGAATAATCTCAACTTTTTTATTGAGCTGTTCCGTGTCCGAAATTTTCTCCACAAAGTGAGTCGCCACACCAGCCGCATTTAATTTCTCAAAAATAAAAGATGAAATCTGATTATTCAAGACTCCCTTGCCCGCAATCTGCTCCTTCTTGACACCGTTAAAAGCAGTCGCCTGGTCCTTGTAAGTTGAAATAATGAGATTTTCATCCTCAGTTGTATAGATATCCTTGGCTTTTCCCGAATAGATTAGTTGTTTTGACATTTTAAAGTTCGCCTTTCGTTTTACTTGAGCACATTCTACCATAAAAGTATGAAAAATTCAAGATTTTTACGAATAAATAACGTTTTCCTATTTCAAGCGTAAAGAAAAACTGCAAGATAGGCTCTTCTTACAGTTTTAAAATCATTTATCCTCTGAAAAACACGAATATTACCCTTTATTCAAAAATTGATCCCAAAAATAACGGA
The DNA here is from genome assembly GCF_000286475.1 of Streptococcus sp. BS35b. NCBI lineage: Bacteria > Bacillati > Bacillota > Bacilli > Lactobacillales > Streptococcaceae > Streptococcus > Streptococcus sp. BS35b. Next base: position 17,237 of record NZ_ALKH01000016.1, on the reverse strand, counting down.
GATAGCTTTTCTTTCCCGTAATCATCTGCAGGCGACCTTCTAAACCATAACGAAGTGTTGCAGCTTGCTCAGAAGTCAGGTGGGTCTCCGCCTCAATTTTAAAGAAATTTCCTTGTTTAGTCTTTGTAGCTGTCGCATCAATACTTGTAATCGTAGAATCCAGGAAAATTTGATTCTTCGCATCATTAGTCGTAGTATAACGGACAGAGTCCCCAATCTTGACTCTAGCAACATCTTTTGAACTGAGATAGGCTGTGAGTTTGATTTTTCCTTCTTTTTCCAAAGATGGGTAGAGTTGGGCTAGCAAGGTTCCTTCTGCGACCATCGTAGATTCACTAGTCTCAGGATTAAGGTGAAGCACCCCATCCTCACTTGCTGTAATCTTCCCCTTATCTAGGAGACCTCCCTGTACCTTCTTACCAGATTCCGCCTCCAAAATTTTCTGATCTAGAAGAGTTAATTCCTGGCCAACTTTGACTAAGTGCTGAGACTTGAGCGATTCCAGTTGACTATCCAGTCCCGTTGCGTGGGCCTGTTGAGCTCCAGAACCCGCATACTGTACACGATACGTAGCTAGACTAGACTCTAGCTGAGCAATTTGTGCATCCACTTGCGCAATAACTTGCGATTTAGCTTGCGGATCTTCTTCACCTTGATTTTTATAGGTCTGGTAAAAAGAGTAGGCTGGATTCTGACTATCCAGTTGATCTCCCTTTTCAATCGCTGACTTAGCTGTTTTGTAGTCTCGAATTTTATCCTCTGTTTGGCTGATAAGATTGCCAATCTCGGCCTGGCTCTGACTTGCTGCCGCATTTTGAGAAGAGATGCTGGCATTTTGTTGAGAAACATTACTCCTAAGACTACTAGCTTGGCTGAGATAGTCTCGAAACATCTCCTGATAACCAAACTTATCCGCCTCTGGAAATTGATCACTCCCCTCTTTCAAACTGGATTGCAAATACCCCAACTGCTTTTTTTGATCCTTTAACATCTCCAATTGACTGGCATATGCCTCAACCTGGACAGCTTCCGCACCTTGCTGGTACTGAACGAGGAGTTCCCCCTGCTTGACTAGTTTGTTTTCTTCCAGATAATTTGCCACAATGCGTTGATTGCTAGTCGACTGGATATTGGCAATGATCCGACTAGGTTCGACAGTCGCTCTGGTAGACAAACTAATCTCTTTCTCTGCAAAAACTGCAAATCCTAGTAAAAACACGAACAGAAGTGACATAGGTAAAATCACCCGACTGGAAAAATTATGGTAACGACGATTATAAAACTCCGCACTTTCTAAAAATTCTGGTTTCATCCTCTCCTCTTTCTAGCTATTCACCAAATGGGCGTAAAATCCATCCTGTGCAAGCAAGTCTGCATGCTTTCCTTCTTCGATAATCTTGCCCTGTTCCAAAACAACAACCTTCTCTGTCCGCTCAGCGATGGTCAAGCGGTGGGCGATGAAAATCAAGGTCTTGTCCAAAGCCATGAGATTATCAACAATCCGCTTCTCTGTCAAAATATCCAGACTGCTGGTCGCCTCGTCCAAGATCAAGACAGGCGCATCTGTCAAGAGAGCACGCGCCAGAGCGATTCGCTGACGTTGTCCACCTGAAATTCCAGCTCCATCCGAAGTTAATTCTGTCTGGTAATTCAGTGGCATGCGCTCGATATCCTCTCGAATCTCGGCCAATTCAACTGCCCGTAAGATATCTTCCTGAGTTGTCCCCTCCTTGGCTCCAAGAAGAAGATTCTCCAAAATCGTTCCGTTAAAGACATAGGGCTGTTGAGGCAAATAGTTGATGTACTGGCGCAAAGCCTTTTTGTCAATCTGATTAAGATTGACACCACCCAGACTAATCTCTCCCTGACTTGGATCGTAGAAATTAACCATCATCTTGGCTAAGGTGGTCTTACCCGAACCTGAAATCCCCACAAAAGCCATCTTAGACCCTTGGGGAATGGTCAAATTAATATCCGACAAGACGTCACGACCATAGCCATACTTGTAGTGAACCTGCTTAAAGGTCATATCTCCATTCATCATGCTCAAATCTTCTACCGTTTTCTTCTCCTCAAACTCCGAAGCTACTAGATAAACCTCATTTAAGCGATTATTGGCAACCTGCGCTGTCTGAAGCTTGGTTTGCAGGTTGATGATATTTTCCAAAGGATTGGTAAAGTAAACAAGCAAAGTATTATAGGTAATCAGCTGGCCCAAACTCATTTTCCCATCCATGACCAGAATAGCTCCTAGCCAGAGAACGGCAACATTTAGCAGGAGCTGGGCAACTTTTTTCAGAGCCTTTTGCTGGCTTTCTGCCCGACTATAGGTAAAAGATTTTTTCAGATAAGCCACAAATTCCTTGTCAATCTTTTGATAGCGCGAACTCTCACTGGTCAAAGATTTAATGGTCTCAATGCCGTTGATGTCCTCAATGATAGAAGAAGACAGAACTGCATTGGCTTCCATGGTGTCCCGATTCATCTTTTCAAACGGCTTCATAAAGGCAAAGATAATCACTGTGTAGATAGGAAGTGCCAATAAAGTTATGAAAAAGAGTGTCATATTTTGTGAAAACAGGACAAGCGAGATAATCAAAATCGTCGACACATCTAGGAAAATCGACAGAATGGTCGACGCCAGCGCATCGATGATACTATTGGCATCTGTAAAACGAGACACGATTTCTCCTGTCCTGCGTGTCGCAAAAAAGGACATTGGCAGGTGAAAAACATGCTTGATGTAGGACAAAATCACGTCAATCGATAAGCGTTGCCCAAGTATCAGTAGGAGATATTCCTGGGCATAAGACAAAATCTGCTGGAGGATATAGACGATGACCAGCCCAATAGAGATAATACCCAGTGTCGAGCGCATCTGGTCTGGCACGTAACTATCAATGATAGACTGAAGATAGTAGGAACCCACGATATTGATCAAGGTTACCAAGAGTGTCGCTAGGACGATATTGGTAATTAAGCCACGCTGCTTGAGTAAGATCGGCAAGAAGGATAGGAGTCCCTGTTTTTTCTCCTTATGAGGTTTGTAGTCCGGTGATGGTGCCATAAAAATACTAACCCCTGTCCACTCTTGCGCAAATCGCTCACGGGAAATCTTAGTCAGCTTGACACCAGGATCCGGATCAGCGATATGAATGTGCTTTTTATCCTTACCTGTCACCACATAGTAGTGGAGCAACTTCCCTTCCTTGAGCACATGAGCCACAAAAGGAAAGGTCAAATCTGGCAGATCAAAGAGCGTCATATCCGCCTTGATAGCCCGCGTCTCAAACCCAATCTCCTCTGCCACCTTTACAAGTCCCAAAGCGGTCGTCCCATCCATGGTCGTCTTGGCTAACTCTCGTAGATGAGCCAAGGAGTAATAACTACCGTAGTAACCAAAGACCATAGCCAAGGAAGCCACGCCGCAATCCATCTGATCCACCTGGGGACGATAGTGCCTTTTCCTAAATTTCATATCTTCTCCTTTTTCTAACAATCTCTTTAAAAATTTGTAAGATTATTTTAACCAAATAAGGATAAAAACAGGAGAATATTCCCAAATAAACCATTTTCGCGCCTAAAACGCACTTTAAAAAGCATAAACTATCATTTAAATGTAAAAAAGCAGAACAAAAGTTCTGCCTGTTTAAAGTAACCGTTAAAAAATGAACGTCCAGAAATAAACTATTCTGAAATGATATTCTCTTTACTTCTATAAAGTGAGATAAATGTCATCAAAAATAATGAAATCGTAGGTATATCAAAACATTCAAACCACGTAGGTAGATTTATTTTGTTTACATCAGCCACAATTCTAATCATTAGATAAGCTATAGAGCTAAACAATACAATAAACTCTGACCAAGCTTTTTGTAGTAATTGAACGACTTTCATCTCAAACTCCGATCTGATGGTTCATCAATTTCCAATCGTACTTTCTTTTGTTTTGTACTTGTATCCTACATAAAACAGACCAAGCAGAATTGGATAGGTTTCTGGATAAAACAAGGTATTGAGCGGTTTTTTCAAAATCAAATACGTTGCGATGTAGATAATGAGTGATACAATAAAATATCCCTCAGCAAATCCTAATAAGAATTTTTTCATGGTAGACTCCTATTTACCTGACAAGAGTGCTCGAGTTGTTAAAATAGCTCCACCTGTATATACAAAACCTTTTACAAAACCGACTGCCACAGGGATAAGAAGGGGAAAGGCTCCCCCTTGAATTTCCTGCAAGTCCATATCAGTCATTGTTTCAAATTTTAAAATAGATTTTTCCATATCATCTCCTCCTTCTATTACCATCTACTCGTCACATAATTATAACCTGCAATTCCTGCTGCAGTAATTCCACCAGCAATTTTAGCTGCTGTCACAGGATTAGCAATCACCCAAGCTACAATCGGCCATGCTCCCCCATTCACATCCGTCAACTCTTCTTCTGTAAGAGCTACAAAGTTCTGTTCCATGTTGTCAAAATTTGTCATTTGTTTTCTCCTTATTTTTTTATATATTTAATCCTTAACCTCTAAGCCACTTAAATAGCCAGATTGGGTAAATTACTGAAATCATTTTCTTCTCTCCTTCCTTTTATCTCACTTATCTATTCGAGAAGTAATTTAAAATGAACAAGTAAATTTCATTTATTTTAAATACCATTTGATCAACCATGGCAATAAGATTGGTAAATACATCGCGTAGTCTCCTTCCTTTTTCCTTATCTATCTATTCGAAAAACAATTCGAAAATGAACAATTCATTCATTTTTATTTTAAAAGCCACTTAATGAACCACGGATAAAGACCAGTCACATACATAAACGTTCCTCCTTTTTCTTTCTCATATCTTTATTCGCAATTTCTACTAAAAGTTTCCCTTTTTCTGCAAATAAAAAACAACATGACTTGCATGTTGCTTTTTGCTATCCTTTACTTTTGACAACTGCTACCACATCTCCTACACTTTGCAGTTGGTCAATTTCCTCATCACTGATTTCAATTCCGAATTCATCTTCTAGTGTCAAGACGAACTCCATCAAGTCCACCGAGTCCGCATCTAGGTCATCTTTCAAACTCAAGGCTTCTGTTACGACAAAGTCCTCTCCCTGTCGCTCTTGGATAATGGTTACAATACGGTCAAAAATTTCTTTTTCTGTCATCTTTTTATTCTCCTGAAAATTCACGCGCAGTCTGGGCGACTACGTCTGTTTCTAGCATGGTACGAATCTGGCGAATCGTACTATACACAGCCTTGGCATCACTTGAGCCATGAGTCTTGACAACCGGTGCCTTAACACCAAACAAGACCGCTCCACCAACATCTGAATAGTTGAGTTGCTTTTTCAAACCTTTAAGGCTATCCTTGAGAAGAAGAGCACCTAGTTTCGCTCGAAGACCACCACCTGTGATAGCTGTCTTAAGCAAGCCCATGATACCCATGGCTGTCCCTTCAATAGATTTGAGCACAGCGTTTCCCGTGAAACCATCTGCCACAACAACATCCGCAACGCCATTCATCAAATCACGCGCTTCCACGTTTCCGACAAAATTCAAGCTTTCATCAGCTGCTAGCAAGGCGTAGGTTTCCTTACGAAGGGGATCGCCCTTGCTACTTTCTGTTCCATTGTTAAGCAAACCAACACGTGGTTTCGAAATCCCACGAACATTTTTCGCATAAAAGGAACCCAAAACAGCGTATTGGTGCAGATGATGGGCTGTATTTTCCGCATTGGCTCCAAGGTCTAGCATGTCAAAGCCTTTGCCATCAATGGTCGGTAAGGTCGACATGAGTCCAGGACGGTCGATATTCTTGATACGACCTACAATGAAGAATCCTGCAGCCAACAAGGCACCTGTATTCCCAGCCGAGAGGACAGCGTCTGCCTCTCCTTCTTTGACTGCCTTAGCCGCTAATACCATACTGGCATTTTTCTTCTTACGAATAGCTTTTGTAGGTTCATCATCAAAATCAATCTTCTCATCCGTATGGATAATGCTGACACGTTCTGTCGCTGTTAGATATTGCTTGATTTTGCTTTCGTCTCCATAGAGTTGAACCTCAATATCTGAAAAGTCAGCTAGGGCTTGATTGACACCCTCAACGATGGCTTGAGGTGCATAATCGCCCCCCATAGCATCTACTGCGATTTTTTTCATTTGTCTTCCTCTTTTAGTAATTGTCCCCAGTCTGCTAGGGAATCAATAAATTTCTTTGATTTCAGGTGAATTCCAACATACTCTTCGTAGATTTGGTCTATAAACTTGCGCAAGTCTTGCTTGATTTCAGGCTTGAGCGAAATGGTCTCCAAGGTCTCAAAATCAATGGCTTGAAATTGATTGAGTAGATAAGGGATATTGGGATTGAGATGGCAACGTCTCTCATCTTCATGATAATGCTCTGGGCAGAGGCAGGCTCCATATTTGAAAGAAAAGTCAAAAGCCTGACCGATCCGATGGCAAAAGACACACTCATTAAAATTAAGGCTAATCCCAAATCGGGTCAAGATTTGAATTTCAAAAATATTGGTCAAAACCTGATAATCCAAACCCTCTTCCATCAACTCCAAAGTCTTTTGCAAAAAAGCAAACAAGGGAGCATCCTGCTGGTTATCCTGCAAACTAGCATCTGCAAGAGCAGCAACATAGGTCGCATAAGCCATGACAAAGAGATCACTATTAATCTTAGGAAAGGTCATCACCTCATGGTAGTCCTCGATATAGCTGAGCCCATCATCATTGATTCGTAAGAGAAATCGCGCCAACACCAAGGGCTGAATAACCGGAGCTAGTTTGGACTGGCCAGCGTGTTTGACGAAAAACATGCGCTTGCCAGCCTGCTCGGTAAAAATCTTGACTAACTTGTCATCCTCACGAAAATTACGATTGTAGAGCACCAAGCCTTGACTCGTGATAGACTGAATCATGCTTCTCTCATGTACTCCTCAAGTCGTTTCATGGCTTCTTTGATAGTCTCTATGCTAGCTGCATAAGATAGGCGAACATAGCCTTCTCCGTAGCGTCCAAAGGCGGCACCAGGGATAAAGGCAACAGCCTTCTTCTGAGCAAAATCCTTCAGAAAAGCAAAGGAATCTTGATTGTAGCCAGCAGGAATCTTAGCAAAGATATAGAAGGCACCGTCTGGTTTAATAATCTCAAAACCAAGAGCAGTCATTTTCTCGATAATATAATCACGACGCTGAATGTACTCCTTCTTCATAGGCTCCGCGTCGTTTTTACCCGCCGTCAAAGCCTCCACCGCAGCATGTTGAGCCATAGTGTTTGCGGCAGTTACCAAGTACTGGTGACTCTTGATTAACTGAGCTGTAAAGGCCACAGGAGCAAAGATAAAGCCTAAACGCCAACCTGTCATAGCATGAGACTTAGATAAACCATTGATAATAATAGCCTGATCTCTCAGCATAGTTCCCAAAGATACATGGGCTTCGCCTGTATAGGTTAATTCTGAGTAAACCTCATCACAGACAACGAAAATCTCATACTTGCGTAAAACGTCCGCCAAGGCTTCCAACTGCTCCTGACTATAGGTAATTCCTGTCGGATTGGCTGGATAGTTGAGAATGACCGCCTTGAGCTTGTCGCCTTGCTCCAAAATGGCCTTTTCCAACATCTCAGGAGTCAAGACAAAACCATTTTCAGTCGTATCAATCTCGACAACCTCTGCCCCAACTAGATTGACAATCGGCTCATAACCTGGATAGGCAGGAGCTGGCAAGAGCACCTTATCTCCCTCTTCCAAAATAGCTGTCAAAGTAGCCGATAAAGCCTCTGTCGCCCCAATTGTAACCAAGATCTCATTTTCAGGATTATAATCTAGCTGGTATTTTTCTTTTACAAAATCACTGGCTGCCTGACGTAATGTTAACAGACCACTCATCCCTGTATAGTAGGATTGGTTCTGGTCGATGGCCCGCTTAGCCGCTTCCTTAACATGATCTGGCGTTGTAAAATCAGGTTCCCCCAAGGTCAAACGCAGGACCCCAGGAATCTCCGAAATAGCCTGGTCAAACTGGCGAATCAACGAAACTTGAATCTTATCTAATTGTTTATTAAAGCGCTTAGTTAAGTCCATAGATACCTCCTACTCTCAAAACGTATCTCTATTATACTACAAAAGCCCCCCGACCGCAAAAATACATTATATAATATCTTTCCACTTTCTATTTTACTTTTCCTGTTTACAGGTCTATAATGGTAACAGATTATGATTGGAGGTTTTTATGTCATTTCTATCAAAAAATGGAGCAGGCATCTTGGCCTGCCTTCTCATTTCTATCATTTCTTGGTTTCTAGGAGGACTTTTCCCCGTCGTGGGTGCACCCGTTTTTGCAATCTTTATAGGAATGCTCCTACACCCCTGGCTCTCCCCCTACAAACAACTAGATGCAGGTTTGACCTTTAGTTCCAAAAAATTACTCCAGTATGCTGTTATCTTGCTTGGTTTTGGTCTCAATATCTCGCAAGTCTTTGCAGTTGGACAAACTTCACTCCCTGTCATCCTATCAACAATTTCAATTTCCTTGATTGTTGCCTACCTCTTCCAGCGCTTCTTTGCACTGGATACAAAACTGGCTACCTTGATTGGAGTGGGATCTTCGATCTGTGGAGGTTCTGCCATTGCGGCGACAGCGCCTGTTATCCATGCTAAGGAAAAGGAAGTCGCCCAAGCCATTTCCGTTATCTTTTTCTTCAATATCTTGGCTGCGCTCATCTTTCCAACTCTAGGAACCTGGCTTCATCTATCTAATGACGGCTTTGCTCTCTTTGCAGGAACTGCGGTCAATGATACTTCTTCTGTAACGGCCACAGCTAGTGCTTGGGATAGTCTTTACCAGACCAATACCCTCGAATCGGCAACCATTGTTAAACTCACGCGCACCTTAGCGATCATTCCCATCACTCTCTTTCTCTCCTACTGGCAAAGTCGCCAGCAAGAAAATAAACAAGGCCTACAACTGAAAAAAGTTTTCCCACTTTTTATCCTTTATTTTATCCTGGCCTCTCTCTTAACGACTCTCCTTACCTCTCTCGGTGTGTCCAGTAGCTTCTTTACCCCTCTCAAACAACTCTCTAAATTCTTTATTATCATGGCCATGAGTGCTATCGGTCTCAAAACCAATCTGATTGCCATGGTTAGATCCAGTGGCAAATCTATTGTCCTCGGAGCCCTTTGCTGGATTGCCATCATCCTTACCAGTCTTGGCATGCAAGCATTGATTGGTACTTTATAATACAAAAAGGTAGCCATAGGCTACCTTTTTATTGCTCAAGAATTAAGCGAGTATGTTCTCTCTTGATACAGCGATTCATCACGATGTCATCGCATCCTCCAGCACGCAAGATTTCTTCCGCTTCTAGATTTTCAAGTCCTAATTGCGCCCAAAAAATCTTGGCATCAGCCTGGAGAAAATCACGCGCCACATCTGGTAAAAACTCGCTCCGTCGGTATACATTGACAATATCCACAGGAAAAGGAATCTCAGCTAGACTCGCATAAGCCTTTTCTCCCAAGATTTCCCCACCTGCAGCCTTGGGATTAACTGGAATGATTTTATAGCCCCGAGCCTGCATTTCCTTGGTCACTCGATTGCTGGTTGTTTCCTCACGATCGGACAAGCCCACTACCGCTAACGTTTTACTGGTCGCCAGATACTGGCGGATCACACCATCACTTGGATTGATAAATTCTTGGCTCATAGAGATCCTCCTTTTTTCTCAGTATAGCATATTTTGAAAAGGCTTGCAGGTTTTGACTATAAAAATCTCCTAGCAAGAAAAGAAACTTGCTAGGAGAGCTATCTATTTCAAGTGAAAGATTAAATCTTTTTCTCAATACAAAATAGGGGCGAAAGAGGACGTTTTTCGTGGATACGAACGATGGCATCCCCTAAGAGGTGGGCAATAGAGATCTGTTCAATCTTATCAATCAAACGCTCTTCTGGTAGGTAGATGGTATCCAAAACAACCAATTTCTTAATAGCTGATTTTTGGATATTATCCATAGCAGGACCAGAAAGAACTGGGTGCGTACAACTTGCGTATACTTCAACAGCACCTGCTTCAGCAAGAGCATCCGCCGCGTGACAAATGGTTCCAGCAGTATCAATCATATCGTCAATCAAGATACAAGTCTTACCTTCTACTTTACCAATGATATTCATCACTTCACTGGTATTCATCTTATCTACACTACGGCGTTTGTCAATAATCGCAATCGGAGTTTTCAAAAACTCTGCCAACTTACGAGCACGAGTCACCCCACCATGGTCTGGGCTGACAACCACGTAGTCAGATCCAACCATACCACGACGTTCAAAATAGTCCGCAATCAAAGGAGCACCCATCAAGTGATCTACAGGAATATCAAAGAATCCCTGAATCTGCGCAGCATGCAAGTCGATTGTCAATAAACGATCCACTCCAGCTACTTCAAGCATATTTGCAACAAGTTTTGAAGTGATTGGCTCACGCGCGCGCGCTTTTCTATCCTGACGTGCATAGCCATAGTAAGGCATAACAACATTGACAGATTCTGCACTGGCGCGCTTCAATGCGTCCACCATAATCAAAATTTCAAGTAAATTATCATTTACAGGTGAACTAGTTGATTGTAGGATAAAGACGTGTTTTCCACGGATTGATTCTTCGATGTTGACCTGAATCTCCCCATCTGAAAATTGGCGAACAGTCGATTTCCCCAACTCTATCCCAATTTCTTGCGCCACACGCTCTGCCAATTCTCTATTTGAAGAAAGGGCAAACAGCTTTAAATCAGAAAAAGACATGATTTCCTCCGGTATTTATGTATCACTTGTTTTTTCACAACATTTTCCATTTACCATTGTAGCGCTTTTTCCTTTATTTTTCAATCAAAAATAAAACAAGAGTAAACATTTATACCCTTGTTTTATACTATTTTATATTAGTTATATTAAAACTAAAAATCCTACATTTTAACAATCGATTTTATGCTAGGATGAAATTTTTTCGAGACAAAGTTAGCATACTTCTCTCATACTTCCTGTATCCACATCATAAACAGCACCTGATATAACCACATCATCAGGAATCAGTGGAGATTCTCGAAGCAATTGCATATCCTCTCTCACACTCTCTTCAACATCCTGAAATGGTAGAAAATCTTGGTCAGACACATCAACTCCGAGCTCATGTTCCAACTGTTTATGAAAACTTTCATTTTGAAAGGTTTGAGCTCCACAGTCTGTATGGTGAAGCACCACAATCTCTCTTGTTCCCATCTGTTGCTGGGAAATCACCAGCGAACGAATCATGTCCTCAGTTACTCGACCACCCGCATTCCGCAAGATATGAGCATCCCCAAGGGCCAAACCTAGAGCTTGCGCAACGTGTAGACGTGAGTCCATACAGGTCACGATAGCTACTCTGGTTTTGGGTTTAAGTGGCAGATTTAACTGCCCATGTAGGGCAACATAAGCCTGATTGGCTTGCATAAACTGTTCAAAATACGACACGATTCCCTCCTCAAAAATTTGATAATCAAATATTTCTCCTATCTTATCATTTTTAAGAGGATTTGTCACGGATTATGCAAAGACCTTTTTCAAAACTTCTTGAATCGTTGTCACACCAATGACTTCAATTTCCTTGGGTGGAGTGATTCCTGTCAAGGAATTCTTGGGTACATAAATCTTGGTAAAGCCCAGTTTTGCCGCTTCATTAATACGTTGTTCGATACGATTCACGCGCCGAATTTCTCCGGTCAAGCCCAGTTCACCCACAAAACATTCCTGAGGATTGGTAGGCTTGTCCTTGTAACTAGAGGCAATAGCCACTGCGACGGCTAAGTCAATGGCAGGCTCATCCAATTTGACACCGCCAGCAGATTTGAGATAGGCATCCTGATTTTGCAAGAGAAGCCCTGCTCGTTTTTCCAAAACAGCCATAATCAGACTCGCACGATTGAAATCAAGTCCAGTCGTCGTACGTTTAGCATTTCCAAACATGGTTGGTGTTACCAAAGCCTGAACCTCCGCCAAAATCGGACGGGTCCCTTCCATAGTCACCACAATTGATGAGCCAGTCGCTCCATCCAAACGCTCTGCTAGGAAAACTTGACTCGGATTGAGCACCTCAACCAATCCACCCGACTGCATCTCAAAGATGCCAATCTCATTAGTGGAACCAAAACGGTTTTTGACAGCTCTCAAGATACGAAAGGTATGGTGACGCTCCCCTTCAAAGTAAAGCACCGTATCCACCATATGCTCCAACATACGCGGACCAGCCAAGGTCCCTTCCTTGGTTACATGCCCGACGATAAAGATGGCAATATTGTTGGTCTTAGCTAGCTGCATGAGCTCAGCAGTCACCTCACGCACCTGAGAAACAGACCCCTGCACACCTGAAATCTCAGGAGACATGATGGTCTGGATGGAATCAATAATGAGAAAGTCTGGTTGGATCCGCTCCACCTCTGCGCGAACGCTCTGCATATTGGTCTCGGCATAGAGATAAAACTCGCTATCGATATCTCCCAAGCGCTCTGCTCGTAACTTAATCTGCTGAGCAGACTCCTCCCCACTAACATAGAGAACAGTCCCTACTTGAGACAACTGGGTTGAGACTTGTAAGAGAAGGGTTGATTTCCCAATCCCAGGATCCCCACCGATGAGGACGAGACTTCCTGGTACCACTCCGCCTCCAAGTACACGGTTAAATTCCTCCATCTCTGTCTTAGTTCGATTGACATTGATGGAAGTCACCTCAGCCAGTTTCATGGGCTTGGTTTTCTCACCTGTCAAGGACACACGCGCATTCTTGACCTCGGCAACCTCAACCTCTTCTACAAAAGAAGACCAAGCTCCACAGTTTGGACAGCGTCCTAGGTATTTGGGTGAGTTATAAGCACAATTTTGACAAATAAAAGTTGATTTTTTTTTAGCTATGATGATTCTCCTTCTACTGCAACTCCTATAGAGCGCCACTTATACAATGTATTTTGAAATTTCTTCTGGTTGACAACTCCGACAGCAGACAAATCGACAGAAACCTGATAATTCTCCTTGACAGCTGCCAAAACGGAAGCCTTAACACAGCCATTGCCATCTACCCCTATAAACTCTATGCTTTTAGCACCGTTTCCCTCTAAAAAATCTTTTAAATCTGGATTAGTAAAGCAAGAAGCCCGACGCTTCTCAAAGATACGAGAAGATACAAGTAACAAGCCGGTCGCAAATTTCTTCTTTCTATCTTTTCTCTCCCAGAAAAAACGATTGAGAATATAGATAACTCGGTCACTGGGATAAGCAGCAATTTTGTCATTTACAGCTGCAGTCAGTTCTTCATGATATGCTTTTCCTACAGCAACGTAATCTGACTGCATGTCTACAACTAATAAATAGTCTGCCATTTTATTCCTCTATTTCCCAGTTGACCCAAATCCACCAGTTCGCACGCCATCAGCTGCATCTCCATCTGCAATCAAAAATGGTGCAAAGACAGCCTGGACAACACGTTCCCCAACTTCGAGAACTACTTCCTTGTCAGTAATGTTTTTCATCTGCGCAAAGATATGTCCCTCATTACCGGGGTTACCATAATAATCCCCATCAATAACGCCAACCGAGTTAATCAAGACCAAGCCCTTCTTACGAGGGTTTGATGAACGGTCATAAAGATAAAGAACTTCTGTCGGTTGCATATAGGCCTTAACACCTGTCGGAACTAATACAATCTCTCCTGGCGCAATAACCGTACGCACAGCGACCTTTAAGTCGTAACCCGCTGCATGCACTGTCTCACGCTTAGGTAGCAAATTTTTATCTGTAAAGTTCGAAACCAATTCAAAACCACGAATTTTCATATTTTTCTCTTTTCTATTATCATTTATTCTAGATTATTCTATCTTATTTATTCGGAAAAAGCACGAAAAAAAGAGCACACAATTCAAATCGCTTAGGGCTGCTGGATTCCTCCCCTGACCCGCTTCACGCAGAACTGTTGCTCCACTGTTTATTATACCACATTCCCTTCTGTTTTTAAAGAGAAATTATTTTTTCCGTCTATTTCTAAAAAAGTCCTGCATAATAGCTGCACAGTCATCTTCCAAAATTCCCGTTTCTACCTCTACACGATGATTGAGGCGCTCATCTGTCAAAATATCGTACAAGCTCCCAGCTGCACCAAATTTCTGGTTTTTAGCCCCGTAGACTACGTTTGGAATACGGGCAAGCCCAATGGCCCCGCTACACATGACACAAGGCTCAATGGTCACAAAAAGCGTACAATCGAGCAGACGCCAACTCTCTTCACTCGTGTTCGCATTCTCTATGGCCATGATTTCCGCATGCATGACCGCCCGTTGCAACTCCTCGCGCGCATTATGCCCCCTACCAATGATTTCTCCATCCTTGACAATCACACAACCAATTGGAATTTCATCGTGTTCTAAGGCAATCTCAGCCTCTCTCAAAGCCTCTCTCATAAAGGCTTCTTTTTCTTCAACTGTATAATTCATCGTTCTTCTCTTTTCCTACTTGTCGATTTTATTATTATATCATGATTCTCAACACAAAAAAAGCCACCGAATGCGGTGACTTAATAGGGAGATTATTATGAAAAAGAAAAGTTTAGGATATTTGTTACAACAAGTTAGGAGGTCTTCTTGTAACTGTCTATAGTATACCCGACCTATCTTAAACTAATCTTAAAAATCTCCTATGACCAAACACTTTCTAAAATATTAGTTTGTTCACGATCAGGACCTACTGAGAAAGTAGAGATACGAACACCAACCAACTCGCTTACACGACGAACATAGTTACGTGCATTCTCAGGAAGGTCTTCTAAATTACGGACTCCAGTGATGTCTTCTGACCAACCTGGCAATTCCTCGTAGATAGGCTTGCAACGTTTCAACTGCTCAAGACTAGCAGGATAGTAATCAATACGTTGACCATCAAGATCATAGGCCACACAGATTTTCACAGTATCCAAACCACTCAAAACATCTATAGAGTTCAATGAAAGATTGGTAATCCCAGATACACGGCGGCTGTGGCGCATCACAACTGAGTCAAACCAACCCACACGACGTGGACGACCAGTTGTTGTACCATATTCATGACCTACTTCGCGAATGCGATCTCCCACTTCATCAAACAATTCAGTTGGGAAAGGACCGTCCCCTACACGACTCGTATAGGCTTTACAAACACCTACAACCTTGTCAATCTTACTTGGGCCAACACCAGACCCAATCGTCACACCACCAGCGACAGGGTTTGATGACGTAACAAATGGATACGTACCTTGGTCGATATCTAGCATAACACCTTGCGCACCTTCAAACAGCACACGTTTGCCATTATCAAGCGCATCATTCAAGATAACGGATGTATCTGTCACGTATTGCTTGATTTGTTGACCATACTCATAGTATTCTTCAAAAATATCGTCAACTGAAATAGGGGTACTATCATATAATTTTTCAAACAGACGATTCTTTTCCGCAAGATTGCGTTCCAAACGTTCACGGAAAATATCCTTATCCAAAAGATCTGCAATACGAATCCCAACACGAGCAGCTTTGTCCATATATGCTGGACCAATTCCCTTTATTGTAGTACCAATCTTATTATCACCCTTAGCTTCTTCTTGCAAGCGATCCAACTCAATGTGGTAAGGCAAAATAACATGCGCACGATCAGAGATACGTAGATTATCTGTTGTAACACCTTCTTCATGCAGATAAGACAATTCTTTCACAAGTGATTTAGGGTTTACAACCATACCGTTTCCAATAACTGAAATTTTTTCAGGGAAGAAAATTCCAGATGGAATCAAGTGCAACTTAAATTTCTTACCATCAATCACAATCGTGTGACCAGCATTATCACCACCTTGATAACGAGCAATTACCTCTGCATTAGCTGAAAGAAAATCTGTAATTTTCCCTTTACCTTCATCACCCCACTGGGTACCTACAACAACAACTGAAGTCATAATAAAATTCGTCTGAGCTACTAGGAGCTCGTCCTTTCTCATATACATGGCAGGAATTTCACCCGCAATTATATCTTACAGTTTATTATAAGAAAAAAACACTATTTTATCAAGAAGAAACAGCAGAAAAGATTTGGAAATTCTTTCATTTCTAAATACAGAAGCCTCTGATTATAAGCTAATTCTATATTTTTTAAAATATATCTATAACTATCATTCGTAATTATGATATAGATGTTTCCTATTGGATGAAATTTGTACCACCTTGCAGTAATTTATCTAGATATAGACGATAAGCTGTTCTAAAGTGATATAGAGAAAAGTCCCTATCACTTTTAATTTTAAATCGGATTAAGTAATATAGTAAAAACCGAAGATGAAGTGATTCCCACTCTGCACAACTCTGGCCTAAAGAGGCATATTCTTGTTCAACTAGTTTCAAAAAGACAAATGCTCGATCATAAAATTTCTGAAGCATATAAAAATTCCCTTTCTTATTAGTAACACTAGTCTAACAAAAAAAGGAACTAAAAAAGCTTCAAATCCTATAAAAGAAGAATTTAAAGCTAAACGAACTAAAAATAAAATAAAGAGGTAATTATAGGTACAAAAACTAAGACTTAGATTTTCAACTATCTACTTCACTTAAAAGTCATAACTACCCGTCTATGTACTTCACCTGACGGAGCAAGACGGACTAATAGTCACATAAAAAAACGTTCAATTGAACGTTTTTTGTCAGTACTCCGCCAGTAGGACTCGAACCTACGACATCATGATTAACAGTCATGCGCTACTACCAACTGAGCTATGGCGGATAAAAGCTAAGCGACTTCCATATCTCACAGGGGGCAACCCCCAACTACTTCCGGCGTTCTAGGGCTTAACTGCTGTGTTCGGCATGGGTACAGGTGTATCTCCTAGGCTATCGTCACTTAACTCTGAGTAATACCTACTCAAAATTGAATATCTATCAAATAATTAGAAAACCTCACGCTTCGTATCCTCAGTTACTTTGGATAAGTCCTCGAGCTATTAGTATTAGTCCGCTACATGTGTCGCCACACTTCCACTTCTAACCTATCTACCTGATCATCTCTCAGGGCTCTTACTGATATATAATCATGGGAAATCTCATCTTGAGGTGGGTTTCACACTTAGATGCTTTCAGCGTTTATCCCTTCCCTACATAGCTACCCAGCGATGCCTTTGGCAAGACAACTGGTACAC
>NZ_ALKH01000015.1:0-40400 GCF_000286475.1 Streptococcus sp. BS35b | reverse complement strand
TTTAGCGGGTGTAGTTTAGTGGTAAAACTACAGCCTTCCAAGCTGTTGTCGCGAGTTCGATTCTCGTCACCCGCTTTGAACTTTGTTCAAATACCAAGTTTTTTAACTTGGGCGCGTAGCTCAGGTGGTTAGAGCGCACGCCTGATAAGCGTGAGGTCGGTGGTTCGAGTCCACTCGTGCCCATCTATGGATATGGTCCGTTGGTCAAGGGGTTAAGACACCGCCTTTTCACGGCGGTAACACGGGTTCGAATCCCGTACGGACTATTTGTTGGAGGATTACCCAAGTCCGGCTGAAGGGAACGGTCTTGAAAACCGTCAGGCGTGTAAAAGCGTGCGTGGGTTCGAATCCCACATCCTCCTTTTATATTAACGCGGGATGGAGCAGCTCGGTAGCTCGTCGGGCTCATAACCCGAAGGTCGTAGGTTCAAATCCTGCTCCCGCAATTTGGCTCGGTAGCTCAGTTGGTAGAGCAATGGATTGAAGCTCCATGTGTCGGCGGTTCGATTCCGTCTCGCGCCATATTTTATTTATAACTTGGAAGGGTAGCGAAGAGGCTAAACGCGGCGGACTGTAAATCCGCTCCTTCGGGTTCGGGGGTTCGAATCCCTCCCCTTCCATTGCTTTAGTTACGGGCATAGTTTAAAGGTAGAACTAAGGTCTCCAAAACCTTCAGTGTGGGTTCAATTCCTACTGCCCGTGTTAATAAAATTATGGCGGGTGTGGTGAAGTGGTTAACACACCAGATTGTGGCTCTGGCATGCGTGGGTTCGATCCCCATCACTCGCCTATTTTATATTATTGGGGTATAGCCAAGCGGTAAGGCAAGGGACTTTGACTCCCTCATGCGTTGGTTCGAATCCAGCTACCCCAGTTACTATTTGCCGGCGTGGCGGAATTGGCAGACGCGCTGGACTCAAAATCCAGTGTCCGCAAGGACGTGCCGGTTCGACCCCGGCCGCCGGTATAGTAATAATGACAAGGTTTCTAGGCCTTGTCTTTTCTTTTATCTGATTATCTGTATTTGCTTGAGTTACTAAAAATTACGGCTCTTTGTCAACTGTAGTGGGTTGAAGTCAGCTAAGATCGAGAAAGGACGAATTTCGTCCTTTCTTTTTTGATGTTAAGAGCGATGAAAATCCGTTTTTGAACTTTTCAAAGTTCCTAAAACTAATGGCATTTCGCTTGATAAGTTTGATGAGATTATTAGTCGCTTCTAATTTTGCATTAGAATAGGGTAACTGAAGAGCGTTGAGGATTTTCTCTTTGTCCTTGAGGAAGGTTTTAAAGACCGTCTGAAAAAGAGGATGAACCTGCTTTAGATTCTCCTCGATGAGCCTGAGCCTAGAAATTCGAAAGCGAAGCTGTTTAGCTAAGTCATAGTAAGGACTAAACATATCCATCGTAATGATTTTCACCTGACAGCGAACGATTCTATCGTAGCGAAGAAAGTAATTTCGGATGATAGTTTGTGTGGTTACTTACAGTTTACACCAATGAAACGCTATGAGTTTTTTGTTGCACTATATTTTACAATTTATCACACAAAAATAGGCTCCATAATATCTATAGGGGATTTACCCACTACAAATATTATAGAGCCTTATTTTGAGTGCCATTCTAATCTTTTTTGCTTAGATTTTTGGTATAATATTATTTATTCACAATTTATTTTGATTATGAAAGTGTTGGTATTTGATGTCTCGGTCTGTTGAATTACTAAAGAAACGTTACTTAAAGAATATAAAAGAGAACCCAAATTTATTTATTGGGATTGAGTTAGAATATCCTATTGTAAATTTAGAGGGTAAGGCTACAGATGGTGAAGTTGTTAAGGATCTCTTTCGGTATTTACCATCAGTACTGGGCTTTACTATCGAAAAAGTGGATGATTTTGGGAATCCAATTCAGTTGTTTGATCCAGTCAGCCAAGATACGATCTTGTTTG
This sequence comes from Streptococcus sp. BS35b, assembly GCF_000286475.1. Taxonomy (NCBI): domain Bacteria; kingdom Bacillati; phylum Bacillota; class Bacilli; order Lactobacillales; family Streptococcaceae; genus Streptococcus; species Streptococcus sp. BS35b. The sequence goes on along the minus strand of NZ_ALKH01000015.1, from coordinate 38,452 downwards.
AGGTTGCTTATACGACAATTGAGTTTGCATTCGGAAAGGCTGAATGTATCCAAGAGGTAGAAGAACGCTTTAACTTCTATATGGCTACAATTCAGAATAAGTTGGGTGAAGCTAATCATGCTATTGTTGGCTGCGGCATTCATCCCAACTGGGATAAAAATGAGAATTGTCCAGTGGCTTATCCCCGCTATCAGATGTTGATGGATTATAGGACCTTTGCTTCTGCTGCCTTTCACTTGGGCTTGTTGGTTCATTTAGACAAACTGGAATCTTACTTAGAAGCAACACCTTTCTTTAAAGTGTTTGGGCGTAATTATAAGTTTTTAAGGCGACAATTTTCTAAGAAAAAGCTTACAGCTGCAGAAGAAGCGGCTATTGTCGATTTTTCAAGAGACTTACTCCAGCTAGCGGAGGAAGGTCTGAAGATGAGAAATAAGCATGAAATGACCTACTTACAGCCTTTGAAGAAAGAATTGGGATTATAATTTCTCTTATAAAGGGAGAATTTTCTGAAAAATCGTGATATAATGGAAGAGACTATAGATAAAGGATAGAGATTCATGACATTAGTTTATCAATCAACGCGTGATGCGAATAATACAGTAACTGCCAGCCAAGCTATTTTGCAAGGTTTGGCGACGGATGGTGGTCTGTTTACTCCACTTACTTATCCAAAGGTGGATTTGGACTTTGACACATTAAAAGATGCTTCTTACCAAGAAGTGGCTAAGTTAGTTTTATCAGCCTTTTTAGATGATTTTACGGCTGAGGAGTTGGACTACTGTATCAACAATGCCTACGATAGCAAGTTTGATACTCCAGCTATTGCGCCATTGGTGAAACTGGATGGGCAATACAACTTGGAATTGTTCCATGGTTCAACCATTGCCTTCAAAGATATGGCCTTGTCTATCTTGCCATACTTTATGACGATGGCCGCTAAAAAGCATGGTTTGGAGAACAAAATCGTCATTTTGACAGCGACATCTGGTGATACTGGAAAAGCTGCTATGGCAGGGTTTGCGGATGTGCCTGGAACTGAGATTATCGTCTTTTATCCAAAGGATGGTGTCAGCAAGGTACAAGAGTTGCAAATGACTACTCAGACTGGCGACAATACTCATGTTATTGCTATTGATGGTAACTTTGACGATGCGCAAACAAACGTGAAACATATGTTTAACGATGTAGCTCTTCGTGAAAAGTTGGCTGCCAATAAACTGCAATTTTCATCAGCTAACTCTATGAACATTGGTCGTTTGGTGCCACAAATTGTTTATTATGTTTATGCCTACGCTCAGTTGGTCAAGACTGGTGAGATTGTGGCTGGTGAAAAGGTCAACTTCACAGTACCAACAGGAAACTTTGGAAATATCTTGGCAGCCTTTTATGCCAAGCAAATTGGTCTGCCAGTTGGCAAATTAATCTGTGCTTCAAATGACAATAATGTTTTAACTGACTTCTTTAAAACTCGTGTTTACGACAAGAAACGTGAGTTTAAGGTCACAACTAGCCCATCCATGGATATCCTAGTATCTTCAAACTTGGAGCGCTTGATTTTCCATCTATTGGGAAATAATGCTGAAAAGACAGCTGAACTTATGAATGCCTTGAACACGCAAGGACAATATGAGTTGACTAATTTTGATTCTGCTATCTTGGACCTTTTTGCTGCTGAGTATGCGACTGAGGAAGAAACCGGAGCAGAAATCAAGCGTGTTTATCAAACAGATGCTTACATCGAGGACCCACACACAGCGGTTGCCTCAGCAGTTTATAGAAAATACCAAGCGGCTACTGGCGATGCGACTAAGACAGTGATTGCTTCAACAGCTAGTCCATACAAGTTCCCAGTGGTTGCAGTAGAAGCGGTAACAGGAAAAGCAGGTTTGACAGACTTTGAAGCCTTGGCTCAATTACATGAAATCTCAGGAGTGGCAGTGCCACCAGCGGTTGATGGCCTTGAAATAGCTCCAGTTCGTCATAAAACAACAGTGGCAGCTGCTGACATGCAAGCAGCGGTGGAGGCTTATCTAGGACTTTAAGACAGAGGGCGTAAACTCGGTTGGGAAACCAACTGAGTTTCTTTTCATCAGGAGGAGAGATTGTTTAAGAAAAATAAAGACATTCTTAATATTGCATTGCCAGCTATGGGTGAAAACTTTTTGCAGATGCTCATGGGAATGGTGGACAGTTACTTGGTCGCTCACTTGGGCTTAATCGCCATTTCAGGTGTTTCAGTGGCTGGCAATATTATCACCATTTACCAGGCGATTTTCATTGCTCTAGGAGCTGCTATTTCCAGCGTTATTTCAAAAAGTTTGGGGCAGAAAGATCAGTCCAAGTTGGCTTATCACGTGACAGAGGCTCTCAAGATAACCCTATTGCTGAGTGCACTTTTAGGCGCCTTATCGCTCTTTGCTGGGCAAGAGATGATAGGACTCTTGGGAACTGAGCAGGATGTGGCCGAGAGTGGTGGACTCTACCTATCTTTGGTAGGCGGATCGATTGTTCTCTTGGGCTTGATGACCAGTCTAGGTGCCTTGATTCGTGCAACGCATAATCCGCGTCTACCTCTCTATGTTAGTCTTTTATCCAATGCCTTGAATATTCTTTTTTCAAGTCTAGCTATTTTTGTCCTTGATATGGGCATAGCGGGTGTTGCTTGGGGGACTATCTTGTCTCGCTTAGTCGGTCTTGTGATTTTGTGGTCGCAATTAAAGCTGCCTTTTGAGAAACCGACTTTTGGTTTAGATAAGGAACTATTGACTTTGGCTTTGCCAGCGGCAGGAGAACGTCTCATGATGCGGGCTGGAGATGTAGTGATCATTGCCTTGGTTGTTTCTTTTGGGACGGAGGCAGTAGCGGGAAATGCAATCGGGGAGGTTTTGACCCAGTTTAACTATATGCCTGCCTTTGGCGTCGCTACGGCAACGGTCATGCTGGTGGCTCGAGCAGTTGGAGAGGATAATTGGAAAAAAGTAGATAATTTGAGCAAACAAACCTTTTGGCTTTCTCTACTTCTCATGCTGCCCTTAACTTTCAGTATCTATGCCTTAGGGGTACCACTGACTCATCTCTATACGACCGATCCTGTAGCGGTTGAAGCTAGCGTTTTGGTGGCACTGTTCTCACTACTAGGGACTCCCATGGCGACAGGGACAGTTATTTATACGGCAGTTTGGCAGGGCTTGGGAAATGCTCGCCTCCCCTTTTATGCGACAAGTATAGGAATGTGGTGTATTCGCATTGGAACAGGATATCTGATGGGGATTGTTCTTGGTTGGGGCTTGCCTGGTATTTGGGCAGGGACTCTTTTGGATAATGGTTTCCGTTGGTTATTTCTACGTTACCGTTACCAGCGTTATATGATGTTGAAAGGATAGAAGATGCAAAAAACAGCTTTTATTTGGGATTTAGACGGGACTTTATTGGATTCTTACGAAGCGATTTTGTCAGGGATTGAGGAGACTTTTGGTCAGTTTTCTATTCCTTATGATAAGGAGAAAGTGAGAGAGTTTATCCTCAAGTTTTCTGTGCAGGATTTGCTTGTGCAGGTGGCAGAAGATAGAAATCTGGATGCGGAAGTGCTCAATCAGGTACGTGCCCAGAGCCTGGCTGAGAAGAATGCTCAGGTAGTTTTGATGCCATGTGCGCGTGAGGTGTTGAATTGGGCAGACCAAGTAGGGATTCGGAACTTTGTTTACACTCATAAAGGGGACAATGCTTTTACTATTCTAAAGGATCTGGGATTGGAATCCTATTTTACAGAGATTTTAACCAGTCAGAGTGGCTTTGAGCGCAAGCCTAGTCCAGAAGCGGCTACCTATTTGTTAGACAAGTATCGGCTGGATCCTGAGAAGACCTATTATATAGGGGACCGGACTTTAGATGTGGAATTTGCCAAGAATAGCGGTATTCAAAGCATCAACTTTTTAGAGTCTTCTTTTGAAGGCAATCACATGATTCGAACACTAGCAGATATTCCTCATATTTTTGAGAGTAAGTAACGAGAAGATTGTGTCAGTTGTGTGACAGAGACCTAACAAACTATTTCAAGTAATCGAGTTTGTTACAAGGAATAGACAGTTCTATTAAATAGGCCCGAGAGGGCTTTTTTTCAGCTTTTTTTGTGTTATGATAGACAGGTACTCATTTGAAAGGAATATGAACGAATGAAGAAAAGAATTATTTTTGCCTCAACAGTAGCCTTGTCATTTGCCCCAGTATTGGCAACTCAAGCAGAAGAAGTCCTTTGGACTGCACGTAGTGTTGAGCAAATCCAAAACGATTTGACTAAAACGGACAACAAAACAAGCTATACAGTACAGTATGGTGATACCTTGAGCACCATTGCAGAAGCCTTGGGTGTAGATGTCACAGTTCTTGCAAATTTGAACAAAATCACCAATATGGACTTGATTTTCCCAGATACTGTCCTCACCACAACTGTCAATGAGGAAGAAGAGGTAACGGAAGTTGAAATCCAAGCTCCTCAAGCAGATGCTAGTGAAGAAGTGACGACTGCGACAGCTGATTTGACGACCAACCAAGTAACCGTCGATGAACAAACGGTTCAAGTAGAAGACCTTTCTCAACCAATTGAGGAAGGTCCAACTGCAACAGAGACCGAAAAACCGACAGAAGTAGCGTCAAATTCAGAAGTTTCTGAGACAGCGACAGTTGCTGAAGAGACACCATCTACAGAAACACCTGTAGCAGCAGAAACAACTGGAACAACTAGTCCAGTTGAAGAAGCTCCACAAGTGGCGACTCCAGCTGCCGAAGAAACGGCTGCAGTAACTCCAGCAGAAGCACCAGTAGCAGCTGCTCCAGCAACTGAAACGCCTGCTGATACAAGAGGAACAAGTGCAACAGAAGAAACAGAAGCGTCAACAGCAACTTCGACTTATCAAGCAGAGCAAAGTCAAACTCCTTCAAGAACTTATTCGGCTCCAGCGGCTCCTGACTATGCAGGACTTGCTGTAGCTAAGTCTGAGAATGCTGGTCTTCAACCACAAACTGCAGCCTTCAAAGAAGAAATTGCCAATTTGTTTGGAATTACATCCTTTAGCGGCTACCGTCCTGGTGACAGTGGAGACCATGGTAAAGGATTGGCCATCGACTTTATGGTCCCAGTGAGTTCAGCACTTGGTGATCAAATCGCTGAATACGCGGTTCAAAATATGGCTAGCCGTGGTATCAACTATATTATCTGGAAGCAACGTTTCTATGCTCCATATGATAGTAAATATGGACCTGCCTACACTTGGAATCCAATGCCAGACCGTGGTAGTGTGACCGAAAATCACTATGACCACGTTCACGTATCAATGAATTAAGAATAATAAGAAGCTATACATTTAAAAGTGTAGCTTCTTTTTGTGTAAAATAGTATTGATAAGTGAAATAAAATCTAAAACATGTTAAAATGTAAGCGGATACAAAACTATACTAACGCTTTTAAGCATAGAGAGAAAGGATGAAGTGAATGACAAATCGATTAAAAACTCCATTTGAGAAAACAAGAGATGATTTTGAAGAGGAATTTTGTGGTGAAATTGTCGAATTCTTGATTTTTACCCTCCAAAATGTAACTGGGGCCGCTTCTTTAAAAGATGGTTGTAAAATGCCGTCCGTTCATTTTAAAGCTAGTGTCAATGTTGCAACTCAGGAATTCTCTGAACGTGAGGGACGTTTGGAATGGGTATTGACTCCTGAGGAATTTGAAGAAAAGAGATGGGGCTTTAGTTTTGAACCCTACAAAATTCATCATATCAAATGTCAAAAACGCCCCTTCATGGAGTTAGAGCCATATATGTCAGAAGTAGCTAATAACTGCTACCACTTGCTGGAATACCTAGATGACCAATCCTCAGACTCTAGGTTAGAGACCTTGATTGAAACCTATCAAAAACCGGTCATCATTCAAGACGATATTGGCGAATTCACCTTAAACAGAGCCTATTCTTGGTTTGAAGGATTTATCACTTACGAGGGTGGTAAGATTCATGCTATTTTTGCTGCGAGTGCAGATGAAAGTCTCCCTCCAAGTTCTTTTGATGATCTAAAGAAATTTATGGGAACTTTCCAAGTTCAAGATACTCGGATTAAAGACTATATTGTCAAAGAACTGTGGGAAACAGCTCAAGATTGGATAGATTCAGATGAAAATGATGTGGAGTTAACAGAAGAGTATTTTACCAACTCTCTTTCCTTGAGTGAACTATCGATCAACGAAGACGGGGAATTGACCCTCTACTATGATGATAGCGAGGAAATTTTTGCAGGCCATGTCATCGAAGTTGTCATTGATAAAGAGGGAGAAATCCTTCGAGCAGATTTGGTAGGTTAGTGCTGGATTTTATCTAGAATATAGAAATAATAGCCTTTTGGGATTGAAACCAAGAGGCTATTTTTCGTGAGTAAGCAAAATGGTTGCGTTTTTAATCTTTCTGTAATATACTTGATAAGTCAATAGTTGATAAATCAAGTGTACGCAAGGAGGTAGAAATGAAAAAAATTAACGACTTACTGTACCAGCTCCATTTAACAGATCAGATGATCACTCAACTCTTTGAAAAACAATTGGGAATTAGTTTGACCCGCTATCAAATCTTGCAGTTTTTACTGCAGCAGTCACCCTGCAACCAGATTGCCGTTCAGGAGAAGTTGCAAATCGACCAGGCAGCCTTGACCCGACATTTTAAAGTTTTAGAGTCAGAGAACTATGTCAGTCGCAAGCGTAATCCGGCCAATCAGCGAGAAGTCTTAGTTGAATTAACCCAAGAAGCTAAGAATCAACTCTTGGTCAGTCCATCCCAACATCACTTGAAAGTGAAGGAGCAGATGGAGAACATACTGTCAGTTGCTGAGCAGCAAGAGCTGACGACTTTACTGACTAAACTAGTGTCAGGGTTAGAAAAAATAGAATTTTAAGGAGAAGAATATGTCTATTTTTACAATTATTTTAGCAACTATCGTTGCTTTGGAGCATTTTTACATTTTTTATCTGGAAAGTGTAGCTACGCAATCAGATACTACTAGTCGCGTGTTTAATGTGGATAAGGAAGAACTGGCTCGTCCTTCAGTGAGTTCATTATTTAAAAATCAAGGAATTTATAATGCTTTGATAGGGGTCTTTCTCTTGTACGGGATTTATTTCTCACAAAGTTTGGAAATTGTGACCATCTTTGTTTTATTTGTGCTTGGTGCAGCGACCTACGGTTTTCTGACAGCAGACAAGAAGATTCTAATGAAGCAAGGTGGGCCCGCTATTTTGACTCTGCTGAGTATGTTATTTTTGAAATAAGAAAACCAGCTTCCTGAACGACGCTGGTTTTTGTATGCTCTTATCCATTTCGACGTTTACGGGCTAGTAGGGCTCTGTAAAAGAAGATGTGATTGTTTTGGATATAGGGAAGGAGTGAAAAGCTAGCAATTCCAAAAGTGATCCAATTGAGGAAGTACCAAGGGAGTAGTTGTAGGTCGAGGACAAAGCGTTGAAATTTGTAACCCTTCATCAAGAAACGGCTGGTTTTCAGGATTTGACGGGGTTTAGCCTGTCCTAAATCTAGAGTATCGCAGAGGAGGAATTCTACCTGCGAGTAGGCATAATGTTGCGGGATATAGAGGGCATTTCCTACAATCATCAAGATGAGGCTCGCGAAAAAGTAGAGTCCAAAGGTCAGAAGGAATTGCTCCGTTTCAACGGATGAGAGGTCTAGTTTTGGAAATTCTGGATGTAGGGCAACAAATCTACGAGCCAAGAGATTGCTATAAAAGAGGAAATAAACGCCTACTAAGTTTGGAATGCTCCATAAAAAGAGGTAGAAACGTTTGAGGAGCAGAGTTAGGAAGGTTTGCGAGAAGCGCTCTTCAGCAAAGAGGGCCAGGCTTGATTTTACTGAAAGTTCCGTATCAGGATCCTTGAGGAGTCGGAGTGTCGCAAAAGCAGCACCTGCTAAAAAAATCGTGCTCATAAAAGAAACCACTAACGGGAAGAGATAGGCTTGGAGCACTTGTGCCAGCATGCTGAAAAAGGATTGCTCTAAAACACGTTCTTGGAGACGAGCCAAGGGGTTGAGAAAGCCTGACAAGATGACCAGCATACTAGGAAGGAGATAGACCAGAAGGAGGCGGGGATTTTCAGCCTGAAATTGCCTAGTCTGCAGACGAATGGTTTTTAAATCAATTTTTGGGTATTTCATTCTTTCATTATACCATAGTTCGTGACAGTTCCTGGTTTTTTTGATAAAATCATACAGTATGCCTTTGGGCACAAAGTATGAACTGGGACTGTCTTTCCCAGCTTCGGAGGTAGAAAATGTCAGATTCACCAATCAAATACCGTTTGATTAAGAAAGAAAAACACACGGGAGCTCGTCTGGGAGAAATCATCACCCCTCACGGCACCTTCCCGACACCTATGTTTATGCCGGTTGGGACCCAAGCTACTGTAAAAACCCAGTCGCCAGAGGAGTTGAAGGAGATGGGATCAGGAATTATCCTGTCCAATACCTATCATCTCTGGCTTCGTCCTGGAGATGAACTCATTGCACGCGCAGGTGGTCTCCACAAGTTCATGAACTGGGACCAGCCAATCTTGACGGATAGTGGCGGTTTCCAGGTTTATTCCCTAGCAGATAGCCGGAATATCACCGAAGAAGGAGTAACCTTTAAAAACCATCTCAATGGTTCCAAGATGTTCCTATCGCCAGAAAAGGCCATCTCCATTCAGAACAATCTGGGCTCAGACATCATGATGTCTTTTGATGAATGTCCTCAGTTTTATCAACCTTACGACTACGTTAAGAAATCTATCGAGCGTACCAGCCGTTGGGCTGAGCGTGGCTTAAAGGCTCACCGTCGTCCACAGAATCAAGGTTTGTTTGGGATTGTACAGGGTGCAGGATTTGAAGACCTTCGTCGTCAGTCGGCTCACGACCTTGTCAGCATGGACTTTCCTGGCTACTCTATCGGTGGTTTAGCAGTGGGAGAAACCCACGAAGAGATGAATGCAGTCTTGGACTTCACAACCCAACTCCTTCCTGAAAACAAACCTCGCTATTTGATGGGAGTGGGAGCGCCAGATAGCTTGATTGATGGGGTTATTCGTGGTGTGGATATGTTTGACTGTGTCTTGCCGACTCGTATCGCTCGTAACGGAACTTGTATGACCAGCCAAGGTCGTTTGGTTGTCAAAAATGCCCAATTCGCTGAAGACTTTACGCCACTGGATCCTGAGTGTGATTGCTATACATGCAAGAACTACACACGCGCCTACCTTCGTCACTTGCTCAAGGCTGACGAAACCTTTGGCATCCGCTTGACTAGCTATCACAACCTTTACTTCTTGCTCAACCTGATGAAGCAGGTCCGCCAAGCCATCATGGATGACAATCTCTTGGAATTTCGTGAGTATTTTGTAGAAAAATATGGCTACAACAAGTCAGGACGCAATTTCTAAAGTGTAAAAATAGAATACTGAAATCCTAAGTTTTCTCTTAGGATTTTTCTTCTTTTTTTGATAAAATAAGGTGTATTATGGAATAAAATTAGATGTTTTTACGATCTAATTGAGTGGGGAATAAACTCGTATGCGTATTAAATGGTTTTCCTTGATTAGGATTACAGGTTTACTTTTGGTGCTTTTGTACCACTTCTTTCAAACAATCTTTCCTGGAGGCTTCTTTGGGGTAGATGTCTTTTTCACTTTTTCAGGATTTTTGATCACTGCCCTCCTTTTAGAAGAATTTGGAAAAAAACGCCAGATTGATTTACTAGGCTTTTTTAAGAGACGGTTTTACCGCATCGTACCACCTGTGGTTCTGATGGTTTTGGTGACCATGCCCTTTACCCTCCTAGTTCGCCAAGACTATGTTGCTGGAATTGGTGGCCAGATTGCTGGAGTTTTTGGTTTCATGACCAACTTCTATGAGATGTTAACAGGGGGAAGTTACGAATCCCAGTTCATTCCGCATCTCTTTGTTCATAACTGGAGTCTAGCTGTTGAGGTTCACTACTATATTCTTTGGGGCTTAGCGGTTTGGTTCTTATCGAAACGTTCAAAATCTAGTAGTCAATTGAGAGGGATGGTCTTTCTCCTTTCTGCGGGAGCTTTTATCATTAGCTTTTTCTCCATGTTTATTGGTAGTCTAATGGCGAGTTCCTATTCATCTGTCTACTTTTCAAGTCTGACCCATGTCTATCCCTTCTTTTTAGGAAGCATTTTGGCGACGGTTGTAGGTGTTCGTCAGACGAGCGATTTAGTTAAGCAGTTTGATCGGACGTGGGATCTTCGTCAGAATCTACTGGTGTTTGCTGCAGGCCTCTTGGTATTAGTACTCTTGACCTTCTTTGTCAAGTTTACCTACCTGTTCGCTTATCTATTTGGTTTCTTACTGGCAAGTTTAGCGGCCGTGACCATGATTCTTGCTGCGCGTGTCTTGCATGAGAAAACGCCTGAGATACAAGAACCTCGGATCATCACATTTTTAGCGGATACCAGTTACGCGGTTTACCTCTTCCACTGGCCTTTCTATATTATCTTTTCTCAGTTGATGAGCAATCTGCCCGCTGTTATTTTAACCGTTATCTTTTCCTATTTCTTCGCTATCTTATCCTTCTATATTATTGAGCCATTGATTGCTGGTAAGACCAATGCTTTGGTTAGAAAAATCACTAAACTGCATCATATCAGACCCATTAGTGCTAGTGTTGTGGGCGTCCTTTCCTTACTTACCTTGATTATCGTAGCTATGGCTCCTCAGGTTGGAGCTTTTGAGACAGACTTGATGGTCAATGGTTTCAAGCAAGCTCAGACCAATATAGGACAAACAAAGACTCTTGCTGAACAAGCTGAAGTCAGTCGTCTAGGAATTTCTGATGGAACGAGTCTGATTGGGGATTCAGTGACTTTACGTGCCAATACAGCCTTAAAAGAGGCACTTCCTGATGCAAATATCAATGCTCAGGTTAGTCGGACGACCAAGCAAGCCAATGACATCATGCTCAATAATAGCCAGAACAAGGCGCTTTTAAAAACAGTTGTCATTGCAACGGGGGTCAACAATCCTGAAGGCTATAAGAATGATTTGGACAGCATCGTGAACAATCTACCGAAAGGACACCATCTGATATTGGTGACACCTTATGAGGGAGATAAGAGTAAGGACACTTACACATCAGTGGAGCAGTATGCGGCTTATGCACGGGAATTAGCTGAAAAGAATCCTTACGTGAGCATCGCTGACTGGAATAAGGTTGCTAAGAAGCACCCTGAAATCTGGGCTGGAACCGACCAAGTCCACTTTGGGAATGATAGCAACATGATTGAAGAAGGTGCTAAACTTTACGCAGAAACGATTGCAGCTGCTGTCAAGGCTGCTCAAGAACTACCTGTAAAATCAAAATAAGATTAAAGAGTTGGAGAAATCCAGCTCTTTTAAAATATCTCTAGAAAATAGGTCTATACCATTTACAAATGAAAAAGAAAGGTTTATAATGTAATTGACATAATAAATTCTAGAATCAATCTATCAAGGAGGTTATCATTATGCCTAATTATATTAAAGCGGATCAGTTTTTCTACCCACACGGAGTTCGTCGTGGCGGTTACTTGGAACTTGTGGATGGCAAGTTTGGCAAGCATGTAGAACAGATTCCTGAAGGAGCTGAGGTGATTGACTATACCGGTTATAGCATTGCCCCAGGACTTGTGGATACCCATATTCATGGATTTGGCGGTGTCGATGTCATGGATAATAATATCGAAGGAACCCTTCATACCATGAGTGAAGGATTGCTTAGCACAGGTGTTACCAGCTTCTTGCCAACGACGTTGACTTCCTCTTACGAGCAGTTGCTTGCGGTAACTGAAAATATCGGTGCTCGTTACCAGGAAGCAAGTGGAGCCAAGATTCGTGGGATCTATTTTGAAGGCCCTTATTTCACAGAGAAATACAAAGGAGCTCAAAACCCTGCTTACATGAAAGATCCTCGTATGGATGAGTTTCGTGCTTGGCAAAAAGCAGCAAATGGCCTGCTCAATAAAATTGCCCTTGCGCCAGAACGTGAAGGTGTAGAAGACTTTGTTCGTACAATTACGGGTGAAGGAGTGACTGTTGCTCTTGGACACTCCAATGCGACTTTTGATGAAGCTAAAAAAGCAGTCGATGCTGGAGCGAGTGTTTGGGTACATGCCTACAATGGAATGCGTGGGTTGACTCACCGTGAGCTCGGTATGGTGGGAGCCATGTATGAGTTGCCACATACTTACGCTGAATTGATTTGTGATGGTCACCACGTAGATCCAAAGGCCTGTGATATTTTGCTCAAGCAAAAAGGAACTGAAAATATCGCCCTTATCACAGACTGTATGACAGCTGGTGGCTTGGAAGATGGAGATTACATGTTGGGAGAATTCCCAGTAGTTGTTGCTAATGGAACTGCTCGCCTCAAATCGACAGGTAATTTGGCAGGTTCTATCCTTAAACTCAAAGATGGTTTGAAGAATGTGGTCGAATGGGGAATTGCGAATCCGCATGAAGCAGTCATGATGGCCAGCCTCAACCCAGCAAAATCTGTTCACATCGATGATGTCTGTGGTCAAATCCGTGAAGGTTACGATGCCGACTTTATCGTACTAGATAAAGATTTGGAATTGGTAGCAACCTACCTAGATGGTGTGAAACGTTATCAAGCCTAAGAAGATAAAAATAGGGGTCAATAAAGGACTCCTATTTTTATTATCAGATGAAAATAACAGGCTTCTTAAAGAAGTTTCTAATGGGGGAAATAAGCAAAATCCTTTTCTTGTATTAAAAAATTAGATATAATATACGGTACAAAGGAAGTAGTAAGAATGTATCGTGTTATAGAAATGTATGGGGATTTTGAACCGTGGTGGTTCATAGAAGGTTGGGAAGAAGATGTCATCATGAGTCAATCTTTTGATAAGTATTATGATGCTCTAAAATATTATAAATCATGCTGGTTTGAGCTGGAAAAGAAGAATCCTCTTTATAAGAGTCGGAGTGATTTGATGACTATTTTTTGGGATCCTACTGATAAACGCTGGTGTGATGAGTGCGATGAGTATTTGCAGCAGTACCATTCTTTGGCACTTTTACAGGATGAGCAAGTCATCCCCGATGAAAAGCTACGTCCAGGCTACGAAAAACAAACAGGCCAAGAAAAACACCGTTCTTGCCGTATGAAATGGAGATAAAAAGTAACTTTTTAAGTTGCTTTTTTTATTTTTTTGCGAATAGTTAGATAAGGAGGGCGGTATGGTACAAGAAATTGCACAGAAAATTATTGCGACTGCGAAAGAAAAGAAGGCTCAGGATATCTATTTTATCCCCAAGGAAAAGTGCTATGAGCTTCACATGCGGATTGGAGACGAGCGGTGTCTAGTTGACTCCTATGAGTTTGATGTTTTAGCTGCTGTGATTAGTCATTTTAAGTTTGTAGCGGGTATGAATGTAGGAGAGAAGAGGCGTAGTCAGCTGGGCTCTTGCGATTATCAGCATGGGGAGAAGGTGTCTTCTCTGCGTTTGTCTACCGTGGGAGATTATCGGGGGCATGAGAGTTTGGTCATTCGTTTGTTACACGATGAGGAGCAGGATTTGCATTTCTGGTTTCAGGATATGAACGAACTGGGCAAGCAGTACAGGCAACGGGGACTCTATCTCTTTGCAGGTCCAGTCGGCAGTGGTAAGACGACTCTGATGCACGAATTAGCTAAGTCTCTTTTTAAGGGGCAGCAGGTCATGTCCATTGAAGATCCTGTCGAGATCAAGCAGGAAGACATGCTCCAGTTGCAATTGAATGAGGCGATTGGCTTGACCTATGAAAATCTCATCAAACTATCTCTCCGGCATCGTCCTGACCTCTTGATTATTGGTGAAATTCGGGATAGTGAGACAGCGCGTGCAGTGGTCAGAGCCAGTTTGACAGGGGCGACAGTCTTTTCAACCATTCATGCCAAGAGTATCCGAGGAGTTTATGAACGCCTTCTGGAGTTGGGTGTGACGGAGGAGGAATTAGCAGTTGTTCTGCAAGGAGTCTGCTACCAGAGATTAATTGGGGGAGGAGGAATCGTTGACTTTGCAAACAAAGACTATCAAGAACACCAGCCAACCAGGTGGAATGCGCAGATTGACCAGCTTCTTAAAGATGGACATATCACAAGTCTTCAGGCTGAAACGGAAAAAATTAGCTACAGCTAAGCAGAAGAAAATCATCACCTTGTTTAACAACCTCTTCTCCAGTGGTTTTCATTTGGTGGAAATTATTTCTTTCTTGGGCAGAAGTGCCTTGCTGGAAAAGGACTATGTGGCCCAGATGCACCAAGGTTTGTCGCAGGGGAAATCTTTCTCGGAAATGATGGACAGCTTGGGTTCTTCAAGTGCTATTGTGACCCAATTATCTCTAGCTGAAGTGCATGGAAATCTTCACCTGAGTTTGGGAAAGATAGAAGAATATCTGGATAATTTGGCCAAGGTCAAGAAAAAGTTAATCGAAGTGGCGACCTATCCCCTGATTTTGCTTGGATTTCTCCTGCTAATCATGCTAGGGTTGAGAAACTACTTGCTACCCCAACTGGACAGTAGCAATATCGCCACCCAAATCATCGGTAATCTGCCACAAATATTTCTGGGACTAGTGTTGGTTTGCTCTCTATCTTTGTTTTTAGCCCTCACTTTCTACAAAAGAAGTTCCAAGATGCGGGTCTTCTCGATGTTGGCACGGGTTCCCTTTCTAGGAATCTTTGTCCAGACTTATCTGACGGCCTATTACGCGCGTGAATGGGGCAATATGATTTCGCAGGGAATGGAGCTGATGCAGATTTTTCAGATCATGCAGGAACAAGGTTCCCAGCTCTTTAAAGAAATTGGTCAAGATCTGGCTCAAGCCCTGCAAAATGGCCGCGAATTTTCTCAGACTATAGGAGCCTATCCTTTCTTTAAAAAGGAGTTGAGTCTCGTCATTGAGTATGGGGAAGTCAAGTCCAAGCTGGGGAGTGAGTTGGAAATCTATGCTGAGAAGACTTGGGAAGCCTTTTTTACCCGAGTCAATCGTACCATGAATCTGGTACAGCCACTGGTTTTTATCTTTGTGGCCCTGATTATCGTTTTACTTTATGCGGCAATGCTTATGCCCATGTATCAAAATATGGAGGTAAATTTTTAAAATGAAAAAACTCATGACAAATTTAAAAAAAGCCAAGGTTAAAGCTTTCACTTTGGTAGAAATGTTAGTGGTTTTGCTTATCATCAGTGTTCTTCTCTTGCTCTTTGTGCCCAATTTGACCAAGCAAAAGGATGCCGTAGATGACAAAGGAAAAGCTGCTGTTGTCAAGGTCGTGGAAAGCCAGGCAGAACTTTATCGTTTAGATAAAAATGATGACGCCAGCCTCAGCAAATTACAAGCGGACGGTCGTATCACAGCTGAGCAAGCCAAAGCTTATAAAGACTACCATGCAAAACAAAAAACAAGTCAAACTGTTGCAGATTAAGGCCTTTACTATGCTGGAGAGTCTCTTGGTTTTGGGACTTGTGAGTATCATTGCCTTGGGCTTGTCCGGTTCTGTCCAGTCCACTTTTGCAGAGGTAGAGGAGCAGATTTTCTTTATGGAGTTTGAAGAACTCTATAGGGAAACCCAAAAACGCAGTGTAGGCAGTCAGGAAAAATTTAGCTTGAACTTAGATGGGCAGACGATCAGTAACGGCAATCAAAACTTAACTGTTCCTAAAGGAATTCAGGCACCATCAGGACAAAGCATTATATTTGACCGAGCTGGGGGCAATTCGTCCCTGGCTAAGGTTGAATTTCATACAAATAAAGGAGCGATTCGCTATCAATTATATCTAGGAAATGGAAAAATTAAACGCATTAAGGAAACAAAAAATTAAGGCAGTGATTTTACTGGAAGCGGTGGTTGCTCTAGCCGTTTTTGCCAGCATTGCAACCCTCCTTTTAGGACAAATTCAGAAAAATAGACAAGAAGAGGCAGAAATCTTGCAAAAGGAAGAAGTCTTGCGTGTGGCGAAGATGGCTCTGCAAACAGGGCAAAATCAAGTAAACATAAACGGAGTTGAGATTCAGGTATTTGCTAGTGAAAAGGGATTGGAGGTCTACCATGGTTCAGAGAAGTTGCTCGACCTTAAAGAGCCATAAGGTCAAAGCTTTTACCCTGTTAGAATCCCTGATTGCCCTTATCGTCATTAGCGGGGGCTTGCTCCTCTTTCAGGCTATGAGTCAGCTCCTCATTTCAGAAGTTCGTTACCAGCAGCAAAGCGAGCAAAAGGAGTGGCTCTTGTTTGTGGATCAACTGGAGGCAGAGTTAGAGCGTTCACAGTTTGACAAGGTAGAAGGCAATCGCCTCTACATGAAACAGGATGGTAAGGATGTCTCTATAGGAAAGTCTAAATCGGATGATTTTCGAAAAACGGATACTAGCGGACGGGGCTACCAACCCATGGTTTATGGACTCGAATCAGCACAGATTATAGAGGAAAATCAATTGGTTCGCTTTCGCTTCCAATTTCAAAAGGGCTTAGAAAGGGAGTTCATCTATCGTGTGGAAAAAGCAAAAAGTTAAGGCAGGCGTTCTCTTATATGCGGTTACCATGGCAGCCATTTTTAGCCTTTTGTTGCAGTTTTATTTGAATCGGCAAGTAGCCCATCACAAAGACTTTGCCCTAAACAAAGAAAAGTTGGCAGCTTTTGCCATGGCCAAGCGAAGTAAAGATAAGGCTGAGCAAGAAAGTGGAGAACGAGTCTTTAACTTAGGAAAAGTCAGATATCAAAATACGAAAACAGGTTTTGCAACAAGTGTTCGTATGAATAAGGGCAACTATGAATTTCTTTTTCCTCCGATGAAAATCAAGGAAAAGAAAACAGATCAAAAGGAAGAGGTAGCGACTGATTCAAGCAATCAATCAGGGAAGAAAAAATCAGAAGAAAAGCCTGAAAAGAAAGACAATTCCTAGTCAATTCAACTACTTTGTGCTAAACTAAAAGCATGAAACAGGATTTTAATCACAAAGCAGAAACATTTGATTCGCCCCAAAATATCTTTCTTGCAAATTTGGTCTGTCAAGCAGTTGAAAAAGAGATTGCTCTTCTATCAGACAAGGAAATATTGGACTTTGGTGGTGGGACGGGTCTATTAGCCTTGCCCCTGGCCAAGCAGGCTAAGTCTGTTACCCTTGTGGATATCTCAGAGAAAATGCTGGAGCAAGCCCGTTTGAAAGCAGATCAGCAAGAAATCAGGAATCTTCAACTCTTGGAGCAAGATTTACTGGTGAATCCCTTGGAGCAACAATTTGACCTGATTGTTGTCAGTCGGGTTCTTCATCATATGCCTGATCTAGATGCGACTCTTGCCATGTTTCACCATCATCTTAGGGAGAATGGACAGGTTCTCATCGCTGATTTTGTCAAGACAGATACCAACCATCACGGCTTTGAATTACCTGAACTAGAAACCAAGCTCGCTCATTTTGGCTTTTTGAACATTGGCAGTCAGATTCTCTATAGCGCTGAAGACTTGTTTCAAGGAAATTACGCAGAACTCTTTTTAACAGTAGCCCAAAAATCACTCGCTGACTAAAGCAGTGATTTTTTCTCTTCAGATGGAAAAAAGGAGGGAAATTTGATAAGATAGGAATATGGATTTTGAAAAAATTGAACAAGCTTATACGTATTTACTAGAGAATGTCCAAGTCATCCAAAGTGATTTGGCGACCAACTTTTATGACGCCTTGGTAGAGCAAAATAGTATCTACCTAGATGGCGAGACCGAACTAGAGCAGGTCAAAGAGAACAATCAAGCCCTTAAACGCTTAGCCCTTCGCAAGGAAGAGTGGCTCAAGACCTACCAGTTTCTCTTGATGAAGGCAGGGCAAACGGAACCTTTACAGGCCAATCACCAGTTTACGCCGGATGCCATTGCTCTCCTCTTGGTACTCATTGTGGAAGAGTTGTTTGAACAAGAGGAAATTAGCATCCTCGAAATAGGCTCTGGTATGGGGGCTTTGGGGGCTACTTTCTTGACTTCTCTTGCTAAAAAAGTAGATTACTTGGGAATCGAAGCGGATGACTTGCTGATTGATTTGGCAGCCAGTATGGCAGATGTGATTGGTTTGCAGGCTGGTTTTGTCCAAGGCGATGCCGTTCGTCCGCAAATGCTTAAAGAAAGCGACGTGGTCATTAGCGACTTGCCTGTTGGCTATTACCCAGACGATGCCATCGCTTCTCGCTATCAAGTGGCTTCTAGTCAAGAGCATACCTATGCCCACCATTTGCTGATGGAACAAGGCCTCAAGTACCTTAAGTCAAATGGCTATGCTATTTTTCTAGCTCCTAGTGATTTATTGACAAGTCCTCAAAGTGACTTATTAAAAGGGTGGCTCAAAGATGAAGTGAGTCTGGCTGCTATCATCGCTCTGCCAGAGGCTATTTTCTCAACTGCAAGCCAAGCTAAAAGTATTTTTGTCTTACAGAAGAAAAGAGATAAAGAAATAGAACCCTTTGTCTATCCTCTTACTAGCTTGCAAGATCCGTCAGTTTTGTTGACCTTTAAAGAAAATTTTCAAAATTGGAGCAAAGGTACTGAAATATAAAAGAGATTTTGTTATAATAGATGAAAACGCTTAAAAAGAGGTATCATCTTATGACAAAAACAATTGCAATCAATGCAGGAAGCTCAAGCTTGAAATGGCAACTTTATCAAATGCCAGAAGAGAAAGTTTTGGCTAAAGGCTTGATTGAACGTATTGGATTGAAAGATTCAATTTCAACAGTAAAATTTGATGGTCGTTCGGAACAACAAATTCTTGATATTGAAGACCACACACAAGCCGTTAAAATTTTATTGGATGACTTGATTCGTTTTGACATTATCAAAGGGTACGATGAGATTACAGGTGTCGGACATCGAGTCGTTGCAGGTGGTGAATATTTCAAGGAATCAACAGTTGTTGAGGGAGACGTGTTAGAAAAAGTTGAGGAGTTGGGACTCTTGGCTCCTCTTCACAATCCAGCTAACGCAGCTGGAATTCGCGCATTTAAGGAATTGCTGCCAGATATTACCAGTGTTGTTGTATTTGATACCTCATTCCACACAACTATGCCAGAGAAGGCTTATCGCTACCCCCTACCAACTAAATACTACACAGACAACAAGGTTCGTAAATATGGTGCCCACGGGACAAGCCACCAGTTTGTCGCAGGAGAAGCAGCGAAACTTTTGGGCCGTCCTCTAGAAGATTTGAAATTGATTACCTGCCATATTGGTAACGGGGCTTCTATCACAGCTGTTAAGGGTGGGAAGTCTGTGGATACTTCCATGGGATTCACACCACTCGGCGGTGTGATGATGGGAACTCGTACAGGAGATATTGACCCTGCTATCATCCCTTATCTCATGCAATATACAGAGGATTTCAATACCCCAGAAGATATTAGTCGCGTTCTCAATCGTGAATCAGGGCTTATGGGAGTTTCTGGTCAGTCAAGCGATATGCGTGATGTGATTGCTGCCATGGAAGCAGGAGACCATGATGCGACTTTGGCTTATGAAATGTATGTTGATCGTATCCAAAAACATATCGGCCAATACCTTGCAGTCCTAAATGGAGCAGATGCGATTATCTTCACAGCAGGTATCGGTGAAAATGCGACTTTGGTTCGTGAGGATGTCATTTCAGGTATCTCTTGGTTTGGCTGTGATGTAGATCCAGAAAAGAACGTCTTTGGCGTAACGGGAGACATCTCAACTGACGCAGCGAAAATCCGTGTCTTGGTTATTCCAACAGATGAAGAATTGGTGATTGCACGCGATGTTGAGCGCTTGAAAAAATAAGCAAATACACGTAAAATTTGATTGTAAAAAGAAGTTGGGAAAGAGATTTTCCAGCTTTTTTTATGTAGAAAATGTCTAAAACCTTGCTGTTATTGGCTTTTTCAAAAAATATGGTATAATAGTAGTAATTTAATAGATGGAGTTGAGTTTTGAAGAAAAGCTTTCGTGTAAAAAGAGAGAAAGATTTTAAGGCGATTTTCAAGGACGGAGCAAGTTTTGCCAATCGAAAATTTGTTGTCTACCAATTGGAAAACCAGCAAAACCATTTTCGAGTAGGACTGTCCGTCAGCAAAAAGCTGGGAAATGCAGTTACCAGAAATCAAATTAAGAGACGAATCCGGCACATTCTACAAAGTGTAAAAGGGAGTTTAGTAGAGCATGTTGATTTTGTCGTGATTGCCCGAAAAGGGGTGGAAACCTTGGAATATGCAGAGATGGAGAAAAATCTACTCCACGTATTAAAGTTATCAAAGATTTACCAGGAAGGAAATGGGAGTGAAAAAGAAACTACAGTTGACTAGTTTGTTGGGCTTGTCCTTGTTTATCATGACAGCCTGTGCAACAAATGGTACAGCTAGCGATATAACAGCAGACTCGACAGACTTTTGGAGCAAATTCGTCTATTTTTTTGCTGAAATTATCCGCTTTTTGTCCTTTGACATTAGTATCGGAGTGGGGATTATTCTCTTCACAATTTTGATCCGGACGATTTTATTGCCGGTCTTTCAGACACAGATGGTTGCCTCTAGAAAAATGCAAGAGGCTCAACCACGCATCAAGGCTTTGCGAGAGCAATATCCGGGTCGTGATATGGAAAGTAGAACCAAGCTAGACCAGGAGATGCGCAAGGTTTATAAAGAGTTAGGAATCAAACATTCATCCTCTCTCTGGCCGATTTTAATACAAATGCCGGTTCTCTTGGCACTCTTTCAAGCCTTGAGTCGAGTAGACTTTTTGAAAACAGGTCACTTTTTATGGATTAATTTGGGAGGAGTAGATACAAGTTTTGTCCTTCCGATTTTGGCAGCAGTCTTTACTTTCTTGAGTAGCTGGTTATCGAATAAAGCTTTATCTGAAAAAAGTGGAGCTACGACAGGGATGATGTATGGGATGCCGGTACTGATCTTTATCTTTGCCATCTCTGCACCTAGTGGAGTTGCCTTGTACTGGGCTGTATCCAATGCTTACCAAGTTTTGCAAACCTATTTCTTGAACAATCCTTTCAAGATTATTGCTGAAAGAGAAGCAGTGGCGCAAGCAGAAAAAGATTTAGAAGGTAAGAAGAGAAGAGCCTTGAAAAAAGTACAGAAAAAGAAAAAATAAGGAGGAATCTTGTAATGGTATTATTTACAGGTTCAACGGTTGAAGAGGCAATCCAAAAAGGATTGAAAGAATTAGACATTCCAAGAATGAAGGCCCACATCAAGGTTGTTTCGAAAGAGAAAAAAGGGTTCTTAGGCTTGTTTGGTAAGAAGCCAGCTCAAGTTGATATCGAAGCGATTAGTGAAACGACAGTGATCAAAGCCAATCAGCAGGCTATTAAAGGGGTTCCAAAAGAAGTCAATGAAAAGAATGAACCAGTAAAGAGCGTCAGCGAAGCAACAGTTGATTTGGGGCATGTAGTGGAAGCCATCAAGAAGATTGAAGAAGAAGGTCAAGGTGTCTCTGAAGAGGTCAAGGCTGAAATCCTGAAAAATGAAAAGCATGCCAGCACAATTTTGGAAGAAACAGGCCATATTTCAATTTTAAATGAATTGGAATTAGAAAATACTACCGAGAAAGTGGAATCTGCTCCGGAAAAAGAAACTGAAACGCAGGAAGCAGCAAGCCAATCGTTGGAAGACTTGGGCTTAAAAGTAGAGCCAAGTTATGATATCGAACAAGTGGCAGCTGAAGTAGCGAGCTACGTTCAAACCATTGTAGATGATATGGATGTTGAAGGGACGATTTCGAGCGACTACAATCGCCGTACCATTAATCTTCAAATTGACACTAACGAACCAGGTCGTATTATCGGCTACCACGGAAAAGTCTTGAAAGCTCTTCAACTATTAGCGCAAAATTACCTTTATAATCGCTATTCAAGAACCTTCTACATCACAATCAATGTCAATGATTACGTTGAACACCGTGCAGAAGTCTTGCAAACCTACGCTCAAAAATTGGCGACTCGCGTTTTAGAAGAAGGGCGTAGCCAACAAACTGATCCAATGTCAAATAGCGAACGCAAGATTATCCATCGTATTATTTCACGCATGGATGGCGTGACGAGTTACTCTGAGGGTGATGAGCCAAATCGCTATGTTGTCGTAGATGCAGAATAAGCAAAGCAAAATCAGGTTCATCCTGATTTTTTGCTAGGAAAGGAAAGATTCAGATATGCTGAAAGCAGTTAGAGAATACCTATCATTTGCAGGGGTCCAGTACCGCAATCCTGATAAAGCTGGTGATGAAAGAGAAAAGATGTTGACCTTGCGGCAAAAAGGCCAAGAGGCTCGGAAGTCTTTTACAGAACTGGCCAAAACCTTTCAAGCTAATCATCCAGAATGGCAACTGCAACAGACTAGTCAGTGGATGAACCAAGCGCAACGCTTGCGCCCGCATTTCTGGGCCTATCTTCAGAGAGACGGACAAGTGACAGAACCTATGATGGCTCTTCGTTTGTATGGAACACCTACTGATTATGGGATTTCTTTGGAAGTCAGTTTCATCGAGCGTAAGAAAGACGAGCAGACCTTAGGCAAGCAAGCCAAGGTTTTAGAGCTTCCAGCGGTAGAAGGAATTTATTATCTGGTCTATTCAAATGGGGAAAGTCATAAGATGGAGGCTAATGAAGAAAATCGTCGTACTTTATGCGAGAAGGTGAGAAGTCAGGAAGTCCGAAAAGTGTTGGTCAAGTCAGATGTTTCCCTCATTGAAAATCAGTCAGTAGAAGCGATATTGGAGAAGCTAGAAGACGCTTATACTCGCTTGCTTCCGTACTATGAAGTGACGAGGGAATAGACAAATCAAACGGGTTAGATGAACGCAAATTGTTTTATTGCTATTCTATGCATTTTTTCATATAATAGTAAAATAGGATGTGTGGTTCATTAATCACCTCAAAGAGAAAGGAAATTCTATGTCAAATCTATCTGTTAATGCAATTCGTTTTCTAGGTATTGACGCCATCAACAAAGCAAACTCAGGTCACCCAGGGGTGGTTATGGGGGCTGCTCCAATGGCCTATAGCCTCTTTACAAAACAACTTCGTATCAATCCAGCCCAACCAAATTGGATTAACCGCGACCGCTTTATTCTTTCAGCAGGACACGGATCTATGCTTCTCTATGCCCTTCTTCACCTTTCTGGTTTTGAAGATGTCAGCATGGATGAAATCAAGAGCTTCCGCCAATGGGGTTCCAAAACACCTGGTCACCCAGAATTTGGCCACACTGCAGGGGTTGACGCTACAACCGGTCCTCTAGGACAAGGGATTTCTACTGCCACTGGTTTTGCCCAAGCAGAACGTTTCCTTGCGGCGAAGTATAACCGTGAAGGCTTCAATATCTTTGACCACTATACTTACGTTATCTGCGGAGACGGAGACTTGATGGAAGGTGTCTCAAGTGAGGCGGCTTCATACGCAGGCCTGCAAAAACTTGACAAGTTGGTGGTTCTTTATGATTCAAACGACATCAACTTGGATGGTGAGACCAAGGATTCCTTTACAGAAAGTGTTCGTGATCGCTACAATGCCTACGGCTGGCATACAGCCTTGGTTGAAGATGGAACAGACTTGGAAGCAATCCATGCTGCTATCGAAACAGCTAAAGCTTCAGGAAAGCCATCTTTGATTGAAGTGAAGACTGTTATTGGATACGGTTCTCCAAACAAACAAGGAACCAATGCTGTACACGGTGCTCCTCTTGGTGCAGACGAAACTGCAGCAACTCGTCAAGCCCTCGGTTGGGACTATGAACCATTTGAAATCCCAGCTGAAGTATATGCTGATTTCAAGGAAAATGTTGCAGACCGTGGTGCATCAGCCTATGAAGCATGGACAAAACTAGTTGCTGACTATAAAGAAGCGTATCCAGAACTGGCTGCAGAAGTAGAAGCTATTATCGACGGACGTGATCCAGTTAAAGTGACTCCAGCAGACTTCCCAGCCTTAGAAAATGGTTTCTCTCAAGCAACTCGTAATTCAAGTCAAGATGCTTTGAACGTTGTCGCTGCCAAGTTGCCAACTTTCCTAGGTGGATCAGCTGACCTCGCTCACTCAAACATGACTTACATCAAAACGGATGGACTTCAAGACGATGCTAATCGCTTGAACCGTAACATTCAGTTTGGTGTTCGTGAATTTGCAATGGGAACGATCTTGAACGGGATGGCCCTTCATGGTGGACTTCGTGTATACGGTGGTACTTTCTTCGTCTTTTCTGACTATGTGAAAGCAGCTGTTCGCTTGTCAGCCTTGCAAGGACTTCCTGTGACTTATGTTTTTACCCACGATTCGATCGCAGTTGGTGAAGATGGTCCAACTCACGAACCAGTTGAACACTTAGCAGGTCTCCGTGCCATGCCAAATCTAAACGTTTTCCGCCCAGCAGATGCGCGTGAAACTCAAGCGGCTTGGTACCTTGCAGTGACAAGCGAGAAAACACCAACTGCCCTTGTCTTGACACGTCAAAACTTGACTGTCGAAGAAGGAACAGACTTTAACAAAGTTGCGAAAGGTGCCTATGTTGTCTATGAAAATGCAGCAGACTTTGATACGATCTTGATTGCAACAGGTTCTGAGGTCAATCTCGCTGTCGCAGCTGCCAAAGAATTGGCTAGCCAAGGTGCAAAAGTCCGCGTAGTCAGCATGCCATCTACAGATGTCTTTGACGCACAAGACGCAGCTTATAAGGAAGAAATCCTTCCAAATGCAGTTCGCCGTCGTGTT
Source organism: Streptococcus sp. BS35b (assembly GCF_000286475.1). NCBI lineage: Bacteria > Bacillati > Bacillota > Bacilli > Lactobacillales > Streptococcaceae > Streptococcus > Streptococcus sp. BS35b. The sequence goes on along the minus strand of NZ_ALKH01000015.1, from coordinate 13,643 downwards.
GCAGTCGAAATGGGTGCAACTCAAAACTGGTACAAATATGTTGGTCTTGATGGTGCAGTTCTCGGTATTGATACCTTTGGAGCATCTGCCCCAGCACCAAAAGTATTGGCAGAGTACGGATTTACGGTAGAAAATCTAGTCAAAGTCGTTCAAAACTTGAAATAATTGCAGAAATCAGAGTGAAAGCTCTGATTTTTTATAACCATAAAAACAAGGTACAACCTTGTAAAAGTAGCTGAAATTTGATATAGTAGTCCTATGTAAAAGACAAAGGAGAAAACAATGAATCCAAATATTACTTTTTTAATCATGCTTGTAGGTATGATGGCCTTGATGTTCTTTATGCAACGTTCTCAAAAGAAACAAGCTCAAAAGCGTATGGAAAGCTTAAATAAACTTCAAAAAGGCTATGAAGTTATTACAATTGGCGGCCTTTACGGAACAGTGGATGAAGTAGACACTGAGAAGAGAACAATCGTACTTGATGTAGATGGCGTTTATTTGACTTTTGAATTGGCTGCTATCAAGACAGTGTTGCCACTCAAAGAAGCTGTGACACCAGAAGGAACAGTTGTTGACGAAGGCGGAGCAATCGAAGAATAAAACGGGACCTGTCACTCCCGTTTTTCTATGAAGTAAGAGGAAAAGGGATGAGAAAAATAGTATTTGTGTGCTTAGGAAACATCTGCCGTAGCCCCATGGCAGAGTTTGTAATGAAATCCATGACGAGCGATTACCAGGTTGAGAGTCGTGCGACTTCATCTTGGGAACATGGCAATCCGATTCATAAGGGAACGCAGGGGATTTTCCGGCAGTATCAGATTCCTTATGACAAAGACAAAACATCACTCCAGATTCGTAGAGAAGATTTTGAATCGTTTGATTACATTATCGGTATGGATGCTTCAAACGTTTCAGATCTGCGTCAAATGTGTCCTCAGGAATTGCAGTATAAGATCTACCCTTTTGCATCTGAAAGTGTTCCAGATCCTTGGTATACAGGAGATTTTGAGGAAACCTATGCTCGCATCACAAGTGGATGTCAAAGCTGGCTAGATCGATTAGAAAATGAGAGTGACAATGGAAAAGCTTAAACAAATCTATGAAAAGTATAGAGTTTACCTAACTCGCCCTAGGCTAGAGTTCATTGCAGTAGTCGTAATTGCACTCTGTGCCCTTTCAGTATTTCTACTAAATACACCTAAAAAGGGTGCCCTGACACTTGATGGCGGTGCCCTTGTTTATGATGGTACCCTGGTACGAGGAAAAATGAATGGCCAAGGAACTCTGACCTTTGAAAATGGAGACCAATATACAGGTGATTTCAATAATGGAGCCTTTAATGGAAAAGGGACTTTCCAATCAAAAGATGGTTGGAAATACGAAGGTGACTTTGTAAATGGTCAGGCTGAAGGCCAAGGGAAGTTGACGACAGAGCAAGAAGTTGTTTATGAAGGAACCTTTAAACAAGGCGTTTTCCAGCAAAAACAGTAGTCTCCAAGTTAGGAGGCTATTTTTCAAAGCCGGGAAGAAAACGCTTTCTGTGCTTGGATTCGATAAATAACTATCAACTAGAAAAACTTTGTGAAATAAAAAAATTTTCTCCATAATTTCACAATCATCCAGTCGAAACGCTCTTGCGTAGCTATATTGAGAAAAAAATCACAAACTTAGAAAAATTCTTTGTGAAATACTTATGAAACTGTTTACAAAGCATAAAAAAAGAGTTATAATAAACTTGTGAAAAAATTAACAAAGGATAACATCCTTAAAGGCTATGGAGGATAATATGGCTGATAAAAAAACAGTAACACCAGAGGAAAAACAACTTGCTGCTGAAAAGCATGTCGATGGTCTCGTGAAAAAAGCCTTGGTTGCGCTTGATGAAATGCGCAAGTTGAACCAAGAGCAAGTTGACTACATCGTAGCAAAAGCGTCTGTTGCAGCACTTGACGCGCACGGTATCCTTGCACAACATGCAGTTGAAGAAACTGGTCGTGGCGTATTTGAAGATAAGGCGACAAAAAATCTATTTGCCTGTGAACACGTAGTGAACAATATGCGTGGAGTTAAAACAGCTGGAGTTATCGAAGATGATCCAATTACAGGTTTGACGAAGATTGCGGAGCCGGTCGGAGTTATTTGTGGTATCACTCCAACAACAAACCCGACTTCAACAGCAATTTTCAAATCATTGATTGCCTTGAAGACACGTAACCCAATCGTTTTCGCCTTCCACCCATCAGCTCAAGAATCTTCTGCTCATGCTGCACAAATCGTTCGTGATGCAGCCATCGCAGCCGGTGCACCTGAAAACTGTGTTCAATGGATTACAGAGCCATCTATGGAAGCAACTGGGGCACTTATGAACCACGAAGGTGTTGCGACTATCCTCGCAACTGGTGGGAATGCTATGGTTAAAGCTGCATACTCATGTGGAAAACCAGCTCTTGGGGTAGGTGCCGGAAACGTTCCTGCCTATGTAGAAAAATCTGCTGACCTTCGTCAAGCTGCTCATGACATCGTTATGTCTAAATCATTTGATAATGGGATGGTCTGTGCATCAGAACAAGCGGTTATCATTGATAAAGAAGTGTATGACGAATTTGTAGAAGAATTCAAATCATACCATACTTACTTTGTCAACAAGAAAGAAAAAGCGCTTTTGGAAGAATTCTGTTTTGGTGCAAAAGCTAACAGCAAGAACTGCGCTGGTGCAAAATTGAACCCAAACATTGTTGGTAAACCAGCAGCATGGATTGCTGAGCAAGCAGGATTCAAAGTACCAGAAGGTACAAATATCTTGGCTGCTGAATGTACAGAAGTTGGAATTAAAGAACCATTGACTCGTGAAAAATTATCACCTGTTATTGCAGTTTTGAAAGCTGAAGATACTGAAGATGGACTTAAAAAAGCTCGTCAAATGGTTGAATTTAATGGTCTAGGACACTCAGCTGCTATCCATACAAAAGACGAAGCTCTTGCAAAACGTTTCGGTACGGAAATAAAGGCAATGCGTATTATCTGGAACTCTCCATCTACCTTTGGTGGTATCGGTGATGTATACAACGCCTTCATTCCATCATTAACACTTGGATGTGGTTCATATGGACACAACTCAGTTGGTGATAACGTATCCGCTATCAACCTTCTTAACATCAAGAAAGTAGGAAAACGTAGAAATAATATGCAATGGTTTAAAGTTCCTTCAAAAATCTACTTCGAACGTAACTCAATCCAATACCTTCAAACTTGCGAAGGTATCGAACGTGTCATGATTGTTACCGATAAATCAATTGAAAAACTCGGTTTTGTACAACGCGTGATTGACCAATTGAATCTTCGTAAAAACAAAGTCACGATTCAAGTCTTCTCAGATGTTGAACCAGATCCAGATATCACAACAGTTCGTCGTGGTGTTGAAGTAATGCGTTCGTTTGAACCAGACACTATCATTGCCCTTGGTGGTGGTTCACCAATGGATGCAGCTAAAGGTATGTGGATGTTCTATGAACAGCCAGACGTTGACTTCGGTGACCTCGTTCAAAAATTCATGGATATCCGCAAACGTGCCTTCAAATTCCCATCACTTGGTAAGAAAGCACAATATATCGGTATTCCAACAACATCTGGTACAGGTTCAGAAGTAACACCGTTTGCAGTTATCTCTGACAAGGCAAACAACCGGAAATACCCAATCACTGACTACGCTTTGACACCAACCATTGCAATTGTTGACCCTGCTTTGGTAGAATCTGTTCCAGCATTTATTGCTGCTGACACAGGTATGGATGTCTTGACACACGCAACTGAAGCTTATACTTCTAACTTTGCCAATGACTATACAGATGGTATTGCTCTTCAAACCATCAAGTTAGTCTTCAAATACTTGGAAAAATCTGTAAAAACAGCTGACCCAGAAGCCCGTGAAAAGATGCATAATGCCTCTACAATGGCTGGTATGGCCTTTGCAAATGCCTTCCTTGGAATGAGTCACTCAATGGCGCATAAGATTGGTGCTGTTCACCACACCATTCACGGACGTACAAATGCTATTTTACTTCCTTATGTTATCCGTTATAATGGAACTCGTCCATCTAAAACTACAACATGGCCTAAGTACAATTACTGGAAAGCTGATGAAAAATTCCAAGATATCGCTCGTATGCTAGGTCTTCCTTGCTCAACACCAGAAGAAGCGGTTGAAGCTTATGCCAAAGCAGTTTACGATCTTGGTGAAGCAGTTGGAATCACAATGAACTTCAAAGGCTTTGGTATCGATGAAAAAACTTGGAAAGACAGCTTGCATGAGATTGCCTTACTTGCTTACGAAGATCAATGTTCACCTGCAAACCCACGCTTACCAATGGTAGCTGACATGGAAGAAATCATGGCAGATGCTTACTATGGTTATAAAGAACGTCCAGGACGTCGTAAATAATCGTTTATCAGCCTAGAGACAGGAGTTATCCTGTCTCTTTTTTGTACATTTTCTTGAAAAATGTTATAATAAGTGTATATATTTGTTTGACTATCAAAGTTTTTGTGTTGAGCCGAGGGAGAAATGTAAGAGATGAATGATTTAGGGGAAAAGGTAAGACTCCTTAGAGAGGAGAAGGGTCTTAGTCGTCCAGTTTTTTGTGGAGATGAGTCAGAGTTGTCCGTTCGTCAGTTGGTGCGCATTGAAAAGGGAGAGTTTCGTCCTACGATAAAAACACTGGAATATATTGCGGATAGGCTAGGTATTCCATCGTATGTCTTGATGCCAGACTATAAGGAATTACCGAAGCGTTATCAAGAATTAAAATACTTTCTTCATCATCATCCTGACTATGGAGACAAAGAGTTGCAGGAACGAAAGGAAAAATATTTTGATGAGATTTTTGAATGTTTTTATGATGATTTGCCACGTGATGAGAAAGTGCTAGTGGATTGTCTTCAAGCTATAGATGCAGTGAGAATGACTAGTAATTCCTTATATGGAAGTAGTGTGATTGAGGACAGTTTTCAAGACTTACTATCCAGAGATGTATACAGGGCTGAGGAATTGTTGAAATTGAGACTGTATTTCAACTGTCAGTTAATGGATGGTTTAAACGAGGGTGAGATAAAAAAGTCTGAGCATGAAACCATTCTTTGTTTTCATGACAAATTAAGTTCTCAGGTTGATAAGATAGAGTTCGATTGTTTGGACTTGCTTAGAGATTCCTTGTTAGCTTCTTTAGCTTGTATAGAAATTATGGGGCTGTTTCATTATTTTAAGAGAGCAGTTGAGACCTTAAATAAAATAGGACAGAAAACACGAGATTTTCAAAAACAACCAATTGTCTTGATGGTGGAGTGGAAATATTATATTCAGATGGATTATGAAACAGCCAAACAAAAGTATGAAGAAGCAAAAATGATGGCGAGAATGTTTGGAAATGAGAAGTTAATCGTTAGTTTAGACAATGAATGGACGGAGGATCTAGAAAGATATCGTTAAAGAGTTTATAGGAGTGACATTTCTGTCATTGGGGGAATGTCGCTTTTTTGTTACAATAAATTCGAAAAAAGAAGGAATTTTTTTGAATCTGATTCTGTTAGATTAATTTATATTAGCATTGTTTATTGTAGTTTGTATCGGTACACGATATCAGAAGTGATTAAAGGAGATTGTAATGTCCATTTTATCCATTAAAAATATTTCAAAATTTTACGTCTTGGATGGGAATAATAAAGAGCAGGCTCTAAGGAATATTAACCTACAGATTGCTGAAGGGAAAATCACTGCGATTTATGGTCCGTCAGGATGTGGAAAAACCAGTCTATTAAATATTATCAGCGGTTTAGATAGGGAGTACGAGGGAATTTTAGACTTTAAAGGAGAGTCTCTCAAGGAATTGTCAGAGGTTGAATTGACGCAATTTCGCAAAGACAACATTGGGTTTGTCTTTCAAAACTTCAATCTCATCCCCCATCAATCTGTTTTGGATAATGTTAAGTTGCCTCTCTATGTCAAAGATTTATCGGATAAAGAAATGACAAGAATAGCCCAAGAACAACTTCATAATTTAGGGATGGAGCCTTTTATGGCTAAGAATGTTAAACAGCTCTCTGGTGGACAAAAACAACGTGTAGCCATTGCGCGTGCTCTGGTAAACCAACCAGATATGATTGTAGCTGATGAACCAACTGGATCGCTCGATTCTCAATCTCAAGAGATGGTTTTAGAAGTGTTCAAAAATTTGGCCCAAGCTGGGAAAACAGTACTGATTGTTACTCATAACCCAGAGGTTACTGAATATGCAGATGTGATTATCAAAATGAAGGATGGTGAAGTCGTTGAAGAAGTCAAAAAATAAAGGGTTGTCCTTTAAAAACAAATTCAAACTTTCTTTAAGTAACTTTTTGGAAAGAAAGTGGCGTAACTTGCTGATTGCAGTAGCGACCTCGATTGGTTTTGTAGGTGTATTGATTTCGTTTGGGTTAGGAAATGCCTTAATTTCGATGATTGATGAAAATACCAACGGGGGGAAGCTCCCTTCCCAAGTTCAGATTGCACTGAATCCTAGTGTTGCTGGCAGAGGTTTTTTGAACCAAGATGACAAGAACTATATCGTGGATACGATTGGGAAAGAAAATATTAAATATCTAGAAAGTCCTTTTGGCATGACCATGTCAAAGATTAGCATAGACGGACACGAAGTAGAATTTAGCCAATCTATGCCTTCTTATGCTCAAGTCGTGAGTTTGTATGAAGATACAAGTATTTCTGTTAGTAGCAATGAAAAAGAAAAAGTGTTAGCAGGCACTCTTTATACGGATGTTAACGAGCAGGGATTGACGATTCCGATGAGTTTGCTCAAAAATTGGAATGAACAAACAGGGGAAAATCTGACAGCTAGTGATGTTATTGGCAAGCCAGTTTCAGCAACCATTGTAGAAAATGCTGCTGAAGGTAGCAAGTTGGCAGGTTTTCAAACTCATATTGTGCGTGTCATCAATGACGAAGATGATGCAGAGGATAGCAATAGTTTCATGGCTTCCAACCAGATGGAAACTATTTTAAAAGAAGCTGAATTTACAAAGGCTGTATCCTATTTTATTCTGGAACTTAAAGATCCTTCTCGTACGAAAACAGTAATAGAAGAATTGCAGAAAAATAAGAAGTATACAGTTCTTTCTCAACAGGCCGTTCTTGATATTGTGATTACCTTTATTCGTGTCATTCAGGGATTACTGATTGTGCTTTCTTCACAAGCGATTGTGGTGGCAGCAGTTATGATAGGGATCATTATTTACATCAATATCATGCAACGTTCTAAGGAAATTGGTATCATGAAGGCGGTTGGCTATCAAAATAGAGATGTGAAAGGAATCTTTATCTACGAAGCTCTTTGGATTGTAGGGATCGCCTTGCTAATAGCCTTTATCATTGCACAAGGACTAGGAAGCCTAGCGAATATTATTGTCCACCATTTCTATCCGTCTATCTCTAAAGTTTTTGAATTAAATCTTCTCTCCGTTTCAGGAACTCTTATTTTTGCTTTGTTTCTTGGCTATATTTCAGCCTACTTCCCAGCACGTAAGATTAGTAAAATGGATCCAGTGGAATCCTTACGCTATGAGTAGGGAAAGAAGTTTATCAAAAAGAAACTGACAGAGAAAATCGACGCCCATACTTGCAATTAAACTCAAATAGTTATATAATAGGTGTGTTGAAAGGTGATTTGTAGTGATTCAAGTTACTCTTTTCACAATAAAATTTTCATGATTTTCATAAGGAGGAAATCACTAATGGTAGTTAAAGTTGGTATTAACGGTTTCGGACGTATCGGTCGTCTTGCTTTCCGCCGTATCCAAAACGTAGAAGGTGTTGAAGTTACTCGCATCAACGACCTTACAGATCCAGTGATGCTTGCACACTTGTTGAAATACGATACAACTCAAGGTCGTTTCGACGGTACTGTAGAAGTTAAAGAAGGCGGATTTGAAGTTAACGGTAAATTCGTTAAAGTTTCTGCTGAACGTGATCCAGAACAAATCGACTGGGCTAACGACGGTGTAGAAATCGTTCTTGAAGCAACTGGTTTCTTTGCTACTAAAGCAGCTGCTGAAAAACACTTGCACGCTGGTGGTGCTAAGAAAGTTGTTATCACTGCTCCTGGTGGATCAGATGTTAAAACAGTTGTATTTAACACTAACCATGATATTCTTGATGGTACTGAAACAGTTATCTCAGGTGCTTCATGTACTACAAACTGTTTGGCTCCAATGGCTAAAGCTCTTCATGACAACTTCGGTATCGTTGAAGGTTTGATGACTACTATCCACGGTTACACTGGTGACCAAATGGTTCTTGATGGACCACACCGTAAAGGTGACCTTCGCCGTGCTCGTGCTGCTGCAGCTAACATCGTTCCTAACTCAACTGGTGCTGCTAAAGCAATCGGTTTGGTTATCCCTGAATTGAACGGTAAATTGGACGGAGCTGCTCAACGTGTTCCTGTTCCAACAGGTTCTGTAACTGAATTGGTAGCAGTTCTTGATAAGAACGTTACTGTTGATGAAGTAAACGCAGCTATGAAAGCAGCTTCTAACGAATCATACGGTTACACTGAAGATCCAATCGTATCTTCTGATATCGTAGGTATGTCATTCGGTTCATTGTTTGATGCAACTCAAACTAAAGTTCTTGACGTTGACGGTAAACAATTGGTTAAAGTTGTTTCATGGTATGACAACGAAATGTCTTACACTTCACAACTTGTTCGTACTCTTGAATATTTTGCAAAAATCGCTAAATAATTCTTGAGTCGATAAAAAAGCAAGGCCGGAAAGCCTTGCTTTTTTGTATAGATAAAAGAATAGATGATAATGTCATCCATTCTTTTTTAATTCTTTTTCAAAAGTATCCGATAGAACAGTGAAACTCAATTTTTCTAAGGTGAGTGGATGGGTAAAAGAAAGGCGAAAGGCATGAAGCATAAGCCGACTTGTTTTTGATTTACTATTATAGAGAGGGTCGCCTAAGATAGGATGCTTGTGATGAGAGAGGTGAACACGAATCTGATGCGTTCGACCGGTCTTTAGTTTGCAACGGACAAGAGCTGTTTTGTTTGGGAATTGCTTTAATCGGCTTACATGCGTTTCAGCATATTGCCCATTTTTTGCATCAACTACTCTTTTTCTGCGATCATGACGATCACGCCCGATTTTATCTTGAAAGACAAGTTCCTTACTCTCTACTCGTCCTTCTACGAGTGCCCAGTACTCGCGAGCGATTTCTTTTTTCTCCAACAAGCGATTGAGGATGGGCAGGATAAAAGGGTTCTTAGCAAAAAGCACTAGCCCACTGGTTTCCATATCTAGACGATGAACGACATAGCAAGTTTGCCCGACGTAGGCAGAGACATGATTGAGAAGGGCGATTTCGTTTGGTTGGTTACCGTGAGTTTTCATACCCTCAGGTTTGTTGACGACAATAAGATGTTGGTCTTGATAAACTTCTTGAACGAGGTCTGGATTTCCCCAAAGGATTTCCTTTTTGGGATAATCTTCCTCGTCAAAAGTCAATTGGCAAATATCCCCTGGCTTCACCATCTCGTTCCAGTGAACTTCTTCGTGGTTAATTAAGATGTTCTTCTTGGTTCTCAAAAAATGACGAATTTTTCTAGGGATGAGGAGTTGTTCCTCTAGAAATTGTTTGACCGTCATTTGAGGCAGGGATTCGGGTAATGTAAATGTGAATTGCATACAGATATTGTAACAAAAAAAGCCCTATTTGGATAGGAAGTAGCTAAATTCTTGAGTTCCCATGGTGAAGATGATAAAATAAACGCATGAAATTAGATAAATTATTTGAGAAGTTTCTTTCTCTCTTTAAAAAAGAAACGAATGAATCAGCGGGATCTGATTCGACTAGCATGCGTCGTTCTCGGAGCGATAGAAAAAAATTGTCCCAAGTTGGCCCAATTCGGAAATTTTGGCGTCGCTATCATCTGACAAAGATTGTCATCATTTTAGGGTTAAGTGCAGGTTTGCTAGTAGGAACCTACCTATTTGCGATAGCCAAGTCTACCAATGTCAATGATTTGCAAAATGCCTTGAAAACGCGAACTCTGATTTTTGACCGCGAAGAAAAAGAGGCAGGAGCCCTGTCCGGTCAAAAGGGAACCTATATTGAACTAACAGATATCAGTAAAGATTTGCAGAATGCTGTCGTCGCGACAGAGGATCGTTCCTTCTATAAAAATGATGGGATAAACTACGGTCGTTTCTTTCTAGCCATCCTTACAGCAGGTCGTTATGGAGGGGGGTCTACCATCACTCAACAGTTGGCGAAAAATGCCTATCTTTCCCAGGACCAGACCGTTGAACGGAAAGCCAAGGAGTTTTTTCTTGCCTTAGAGTTGACAAAGAAATACAGCAAGGAGCAAATCCTTACTATGTACCTCAATAACGCCTACTTTGGAAATGGAGTGTGGGGTGTTGAAGATGCAAGTAAGAAATATTTTGGTGTATCGGCTTCACAACTAACGCTTGATCAGGCGGCGACTCTAGCAGGGATGCTCAAGGGACCAGAATTGTATAATCCATTAAATTCTGTTGAAACTTCAACCAACCGTAGGGATACTGTTTTGCAAAATATGGTTGCAGCGGGTTATATTGATAAACATCAAGAGACCGAAGCAGCTGGAGCAGATATGGCTTCTCAACTGCAAGATAAGTATGAAGGGAAGATTTCGGATTATCGTTACCCGTCCTATTTTGATGCAGTTGTCAACGAAGCCGTTTCCAAGTACAATCTCACAGAAGAGGAAATTGTCAACAACGGCTATCGAATCTATACAGAACTTGACCAAAACTACCAAGCCAACATGCAGGTTGTTTACGAAAATACCTCACTATTTCCAAAGGCAGAAGACGGAACACATGCTGAATCAGGTAGTGTTGCTTTAGAGCCTAAAACAGGTGGGGTGCGTAGCGTTGTTGGTAGCGTAGCTGGCGATGACAAACCAGGCTTCCGCAATTTCAACTATGCCACTCAGTCTAAGCGTAGTCCAGGCTCAACTATCAAACCTTTAGTGGTTTATACGCCTGCAGTAGAAGCAGGATGGGCCTTAAACAAGCAATTGGATAATCATACGATGCAGTACGATAGTTATCAAGTGGACAATTATGCAGGGATTAAGACTTCTCCTGAAGTACCTATGTATCAGGCTTTGGCGGAATCACTCAATTTACCGGCAGTTGCGACTGTAAATGCATTAGGTATTGACAAAGCTTTTGACGCTGGGGAGAGATTTGGCCTGAATATGGAAAATGTTGATCGAGTTCTTGGAGTCGCTCTCGGTGGAGGTGTAGAGACGAATCCCCTCCAGATGGCACAGGCCTATGCAACCTTTGCTAATGAAGGTCTGATGCCTGAAGCGCATTTTATCACTCGTATTGAAAATGCTAGTGGTCAGGTCATCAAGAGTTATAAAAATTCCCAAAAACGAGTGATTGATAAGTCGGTAGCCGATAAAATGACCAGCATGATGCTAGGAACATTTACCAATGGTACAGGAATTAGTTCGTCGCCAACAGATTATGTTATGGCTGGAAAGACAGGTACTACTGAGGCCGCTTTTAATTCAGTATATACTAGTGACCAGTGGGTGATTGGTTATACTCCAGATGTGGTAATTACCCACTGGCTCGGTTTCCCAACGACGGATGAGAACCATTATCTAGCAGGTTCGACCTCAAATGGAGCGGCCCACGTCTTTAGAAGTATGGCTAATACCATTTTGCCTTACACTCCAGGTAGCACTTTTACAGTTGAGAATGCTTATAAACAAAATGGGATTGAACCAGAAAATACGAAAAAGCAAGTTGTTGAAAATGAGACAAACCAGTCTGAGGACCCGATAGGAGATATTCGTAGTCGCGCACAAAATCTTGTAGATGAAGCAGGACGTGCGATTTCAGAAGCTAAAATAAAAGAAAAAGCCCAGACAATATGGGACTCAATCCTTAATCTATTTCGTTAAGAGGCTTGTCAAAGCCTAGGTTTCTTGTTATAATAGATAAGATGGAGGCGTTATGGCACTAAAAAAAGCAAGCCTAGCTTGTGCAGTTTGTGGTTCAAGGAATTACTCAATCAAAATTAGTGGGAACCCCAAGCCAACACGACTAGAAGTAAATAAATTTTGTAAACATTGTGGAAAATATACGACACATAGAGAAACGAGATAGGAGAGAACGATGGGTTTTATTAAGGATATTTTTAAACTTCTTAAAGAAACAACGTGGCCAACTCGCAAGGAAAGCTGGAGAGATTTTCGCTCTATTATGGAATACACAGCCTTCTTTGTGGTCATCATTTACATTTTTGACCAGTTGATTGTTTCAGGTTTGATTCGATTTATTAACATTTTTTAGAAGAAAGGCGGAGAACTTCTGCTAGTTTCTTCTATTATGAAAGGAAATATCATGGATAGTTTTGACAAAGGATGGTTTGTTCTACAAACTTATTCTGGCTATGAAAATAAGGTAAAAGAAAATCTATTGCAACGTGCACAAACGTATAACATGTTGGATAATATTCTACGCGTTGAGATTCCAACACAAACCGTGCAAGTTGAGAAAAATGGAAAGAAAAAGGAAGTTGAAGAGAATCGCTTTCCAGGTTATGTCCTTGTAGAAATGGTCATGACCGATGAAGCATGGTTCGTCGTTCGAAACACACCGAACGTAACGGGATTCGTCGGATCCCACGGTAACAGATCAAAACCAACTCCGCTATTGGAACAAGAAATCCGTGATATTTTGGTTTCAATGGGACAAACGGTTCAAGAGTTTGATATTGACGTTGAAGTTGGTCAGACTGTCCGCATCATTGATGGCGCTTTTGCAGACTGCACAGGTAAAATTACTGAAATTGATAACAATAAAGTGAAGATGATTATCTCTATGTTTGGTAATGATACGATTGCAGAAGTAAACCTAAACCAAATTGCAGAATTATAACTCCAGAGAGGCCTTGCCTCTCTTTTTATGTGCCGTTGAGGGAGGAAGAAGTATAGAATAGAGAAAATAGATCCATGGGCTCGTGAATTTTGCTAAACTAAATGCAGAAAGGAGAGGTCTATGAATCTGAAGGAACTATACGAAGAAACGAAGGGCATCGTCCATAAGTGCCGCAAAGATTATCATTTGCATCTGTGGGAGAAAGAGGACTGGGACCAGGAAGGCATGTTATGTCTGTATGAGCTGGTGAGTCGCAACCCAGAGTTACTAGAGGGCGAGCGCCATCAACTATATGTTTGCTTTAAAACAAAATTTAGAAATCGTATTCTAGATTACATCCGTAAACAGGAAAGCCACAAGCGACGTTTTGACAAAGAACCCTATGAAGAGGTGAGTGAGATTAGTCATCGCCTAGGAGAAAAAGGACTCAGGCTGGACGATTATTATCTCTTTCACGAACTTCTAAAGAATTACAAATCAAAGCAGAGTATGGAAAAACAAGAGTTAATAGACCGTCTCATGGGAGGAGAAGTCTTTAGAGGACGTAAAGCTCTCCTGAGAGAACTTTCCTTAATATTTTCAGAATTTCGATAAAGAGGAAAAAAGATCTTGACAAAGTAGGAAAAGTAGGTATAATAGAAAGA
>NZ_ALKH01000014.1:0-7243 GCF_000286475.1 Streptococcus sp. BS35b | reverse complement strand
AAAGAAGTTCTAGCTGGTTCAACGAACTACTATGAACTGACATGGGATTTGGACCAATACAAGGGAGATAAATCTTCTAAAGAAGCGATTCAAAATGGTTTCTACTATGTGGATGATTATCCAGAAGAAGCCTTAACCCTTCATCCAGAATTGGTTAAGATTCGTGATCTAGAGGGCAATCTTGTACCAGGTATCAGTGTTCAACAATATGATAGTTTAGAAGCTGCTCCTAAGAAGATTCAAGAGCTGTTGAAGAAAGCAAACATCACTGTTAAAGGTGCTTTCCAACTCTTCTCAGCTGATAATCCAGCAGAATTCTACAAGAACTATGTGGCAGCAGGAAAATCATTACTCATCACAGATCCGATGACAGTTAAACCTGAATTTGGTCAAACGGGTGGTAAGTATGAAAACAAAGCCTACCAAATTGATTTTGGAAATGGCTATGCTACAGAAGTAGTTGTCAACAATGTACCAAAAATCACACCGAAAAAAGATGTGACAATCAGTATGGATCCAAGCAGTGACAATATCGATGGCCAGACAATCCCGTTGAACCAGTACTTCAATTATCGTCTAATCGGTGGTTTGATTCCACAAAATCATTCTGAGGACTTGAATGACTATAGTTTTGTAGATGATTATGACCAAAAAGGTGATCAATACACTGGAAACTATAAAGTTCTTGCCAAGGTTGATATCCGATTGAAAGACGGTCGTGTTATTAAGGCAGGGACAGACTTAACCGCTGAAACACAGGTTGAACATGACCAAGATAAGGGAATGATTACCATTCGCTTCAAGGAAGAATTCCTTCAAGAGATTCAGTTGGATTCTCCATTCCAGGCTGAGACTTATATTCAAATGAAACGAATTGCTGTCGGAACCTTTGAAAATACCTATGTAAATACTGTGAATAAAGTTGCTTACGCCTCAAATACAGTTCGCACGACAACGCCAGAACCTAAGAAACCAGAGGAACCAACAACTCCTAATTCTAATCCAAATCCAAAAGGGAACCCTACTCTACCTCAAACAGGTACAAATGATTCAAGCTACATGCCATATCTTGGTCTAGCAGCTTTAGTAGGAGTTTTAGGACTTGGTCAGTTGAAACGTAAAGAAGACGAAAGCAAATAAGCTCTGAAAGTTAAATAAAAAAGAGGAACTCTGTTTCCTCTTTTTTATAGCCTAAATTAAAAACGCTTCCTATTGATTTTTACTCATAAAATCAACTGATTTATGTTAAAATGGTAGTAGAAAGTTGAGATTATGAGTTATTTTAAAAAATATAAATTTGATAAATCACAGTTCAAACTTGGTATGCGGACTTTCAAAACGGGAATTGCCGTTTTTCTAGTTCTTTTGATTTTTGGCTTTTTTGGCTGGAAAGGTCTTCAAATTGGTGCTCTGACAG
Organism: Streptococcus sp. BS35b; assembly: GCF_000286475.1. Lineage (NCBI taxonomy): Bacteria > Bacillati > Bacillota > Bacilli > Lactobacillales > Streptococcaceae > Streptococcus > Streptococcus sp. BS35b. The sequence goes on along the minus strand of NZ_ALKH01000014.1, from coordinate 5,826 downwards.
CGGTTTTTAGTCTGAGGGAGAGTTTTGATAAGAGCGTCCATTTTGGAACTTCACGTATTCTAGGAAATAGTATCGGTGCCTTCTACGCCCTTATCTTTTTTCTCTTAAATACCCTATTTCATGAAGCCTTTTGGGTGACCTTGGTGGTTGTTCCAATCTGCACTATGTTAACCATTATGACAAATGTGGCCATGAATAATAAATCGGGGGTTATTGGTGGTGTAGCAGCTATGTTAATCATTACCCTATCAATACCGAGCGGTGAAACAATTTTGTACGTGTTTGCGCGCGTATCGGAAACTTTTATGGGAGTTTTTGTCGCAATTCTCGTAAATTATGATATTGATCGTATTCATCTCTTTTTAGAGAAAAAAGAAAAATAATGTTACATTTTATGACATTATTAATTGACGTTTGTCTTTTTTTAGACTATAATAGACAGAAAGAAGGAAAATGTAAATGAAGGAAAAAGAATTTCGCCGAAATATGGCTGTTTTTCCTATCGGCAGTGTTATGAAGTTGACCGATCTCTCGGCGCGTCAGATTCGTTATTACGAAGATCAAGAGTTGATTAAACCTGATCGAAACGAAGGAAACCGTCGCATGTATTCGTTGAATGATATGGATCGTCTGCTTGAAATCAAAGATTATATCTCTGAAGGCTACAATATCGCTGCCATTAAGAAAAAATATGCTGAACGTGAGGCGAAGTCCAAGAAAGTGGTGAGTCAGACGGAGGTGCGTCGCGCACTTCATAATGAACTCCTCCAGCAGGGGCGCTTTGCTTCAGCACATTCACCTTTTGGTCGCGGTTAGGCAATCGCAAGTAGTCATATATTAAGGAGAAAAACCATGCCAATCACAGCTGCAGATATTCGTCGTGAAGTCAAGGAAAAAAATGTTACCTTTATTCGTCTCATGTTCTCAGATATTTTGGGAACGATGAAAAACGTCGAAATTCCTGCTACAGATGAACAGTTAGATAAAGTCTTGTCAAACAAGGCTATGTTTGATGGATCTTCTATTGAAGGTTTTGTACGTATCAATGAGTCAGATATGTACTTGTACCCAGACTTGGATACATGGACAGTCTTCCCTTGGGGAGATGAAAACGGAAGTGTTGCAGGTTTGATCTGTGATGTCTATACAACAGAAGGTAAACCATTTGCAGGTGACCCTCGTGGCAATTTGAAACGTGCTCTTCGCCATATGGAAGAAGTAGGATTCAAATCCTTCAATCTTGGACCAGAGCCAGAATTCTTCCTATTTAAACTGGATGAAAATGGGGATCCGACTCTTGAGGTAAATGACAAGGGTGGCTACTTTGATTTGGCACCTACAGACCTTGCGGACAATACGCGTCGTGAGATTGTGAATGTCTTGACCAAAATGGGATTTGAAGTAGAAGCAAGTCACCACGAGGTTGCGGTTGGACAACACGAAATTGACTTCAAGTATGATGAAGTCCTCCGTGCCTGTGACAAGATTCAAATCTTTAAACTCGTTGTTAAAACCATTGCTCGTAAACACGGTCTTTATGCAACCTTTATGGCAAAACCAAAATTTGGTATCGCTGGATCAGGTATGCACTGTAATATGTCCTTGTTTGATGCAGAAGGAAACAATGCCTTCTTTGATCCAAATGATCCAAAAGGAATGCAGTTATCTGAAACGGCCTACCATTTCCTTGGTGGTTTGATCAAGCATGCTTACAACTATACTGCTATCATGAACCCAACAGTTAACTCATACAAACGTTTGGTTCCAGGTTATGAAGCACCTGTTTACATTGCTTGGGCTGGTCGTAACCGTTCGCCACTTGTGCGCGTACCAGCTTCACGTGGTATGGGAACTCGTCTTGAGTTGCGTTCAGTGGACCCGATGGCAAACCCATACATCGCTATGGCTGTTCTTTTGGAAGTTGGTTTGCATGGTATTGAAAACAAAATCGAAGCACCAGCTCCTATCGAAGAAAATATCTACATCATGACAGCAGAAGAGCGTAAGGAAGCTGGAATTACTGATCTTCCATCAACTCTTCATAACGCCTTGAAAGCTTTGACAGAAGATGAAGTGGTCAAGGCAGCCCTAGGTGAACACATCTACACTAGTTTCCTTGAAGCCAAACGTATCGAGTGGGCTAGCTATGCAACCTTCGTTTCACAATGGGAAGTTGATAATTATCTTGACTTATATTAAGAATATAAAAAGATTGTCTGGTTGGGCAATCTTTTTTTGTTGAAATGAGACTACAACTATAATGTTATGATTAGCAGAGAAGACTATTCTTTATAAATAATACAAAAAAGTATTTTTGGAAGTTTTACGGTACCATCTGTTAATATGTCGAAACAAATAATAGTATAGGGATGCGGGAAAATAGTTTTTTTCTGTATTTCCTTTAAATTGAAATAGTTTTATGTTAAAATGAAGTGAACATTTCTTTTTAAAATGATTGTATACAAATCATTTTTAGTTTGGAGGTTAATTATGAAATGGAGAAGAGGCATGAAAGTGCCGTTTTCTACTAATTTAGGTAGAAAAACAAAGGCTTATATTGGCCTGATTGTTTTACTTTTTTCTATTTTTCTTCTTCCGGTTCAGTCTTATGCTGCATTAGAAGAGATTAAAAATGGAACGGATATCTCAACCTTGGATATTCGTAAGTTTAATTTGAACATCAACAATGTTAGTGTTTTATCTAAATCACAGGCTGTTGATCAGTTTCATCTATCGAATCCCCACTATGAATATCTCTGGGGTGGTGCCTATCCAGGCGAGATGGAGAACTTTACTCTTAAAGTAGATAAAAGTAAAAAACAGGATCAAGTTTTCGAAAATCCTCTTTCTCTAAAATTCACAAATATTGGGACAGTCAATGGTAAGCAAGTAGATGCTTATTTAAAATTTAATAAGGTCACTCTTCACTATCTAAATACTGCTCAGGCAGAGTCTGAAATGAATCGTGCTCAAAAATCTACTGTCGAATTTTTCTCAATTTCTGAATTATGGGAAAGTAGTGCTTTTGAAATTGGGAATGTTCCTTATGTGGATGCGAATCATGACTACATCATGAATAAAGCGTTTTGGATTGATGCTGATGTAACAGCCGAGTTGAGTTATGCAGATGGATCAGAGACAGATTTGAAGTTGGTCATGAAACCAACGGACATCGATGCAATGGATGCAAATAACTTGAAGGAAACTTTCTATGTTAAAGATTATCAAAATGATGTCAATCTTCGTCTGATGAATAATGCTAATGTTTTGAAACAGGAAGACCAAGGAGAACGAACTGCTTGGATTGCGACTCAAGTAACAAGTGGTAGTAACTATGAAAACAATGTTTCAGGTTTAGCGCTTCGTTCAAATAGTAACAGTTTGAATTTCGGTTATTCATCTACGGAAACCTGTTCGGCGGTGTTTGGACTGTATGTTGAAAAGATTGACCCAAGTCCAGTCCTAGAGGTAGAACCTACTGAGATTCCAGCTAAAGAGGGGCAGGATGTAACTTATAAGGCTACTTTTAAAGTTCCGGTTCCAGGTAAAGACCTTTTAGCAGCTCCATCATCTATTGAAATGGTTCAAAATTTTGATGATCGCTTGGACTATAAAGAACTTAAAGTTGAATCAGGTGGAGTGACTCTGCAAGAAGGACGTGACTATACGATTGAGAAGTCAGGTCAAACAGTTACTGTTAAAATGACACCTGAATATATAAAATCAAATTCTGCCGCTGAGATTATTATCACTTATAAAACAGCTACAAACAAAAAAGTGGAAGAAAAGGGACCTGAAAAAATTAACAACACTGTAACCTTGCATGTTGATAACTTATCAGCTCCTTCTAATCAGGTGAGCACTGCTCTTCTTTACGAAAAACACCATGAATTTGTCAGTGGAACTCCAGGTAAAGAGTTGCCACAAGAAGTGAAAGACTTGCTTCCAGCAACAGAAAAGGATTTACCTAATGGCAGTCAAGTAACGCCAACACAACCAAGTCAAACAGAAGTGAAGACCGCAGAAGGTACGTGGAGCTTCAAGTCCTATGACAAGGCATCAGAAACCATCAATGGAGCGGATGCTCACTTTATCGGTACTTGGGAATTCACCCCAGCTCCAACTTACAAGGCAACACATGAATTTGTCAGCGGAACGCCAGGAAAAGAACTTCCGCAAGAAGTGAAATCCTTGCTTCCAGCAGACCAAACAGACTTGAAAGACGGTAGTCAAGCGACTCCGACTCAACCAAGTCAAACAGAAGTGAAGACCACAGAAGGTACATGGAGCTTCAAGTCCTATGACAAAGCATCAGAAACCATCAATGGAGCGGATGCCCACTTCGTCGGTACTTGGGAATTCACCCCAGCTCCAACTTACAAGGCAACACATGAGTTTGTCAGCGGAACTCCAAATAAAGAACTTCCACAAGAAGTGAAAACCCTACTTCCAGCAGACCAAACAGACTTGAAAGATGGCAGCCAAGCAACGCCAACACAACCAAGTCAAACAGAAGTTAAGACCGCAGAAGGCACATGGAGCTTCAAGTCCTACGACAAGACATCGGAAACAATTAATGGATCAGATGCCCACTTCGTCGGTACTTGGGAATTCACCCCAGAGCCAACTTACAAGGCAACACACGAGTTTGTCAGCGGAACTCCGGGTAAAGAGCTTCCACAAGAAGTAAAAGCCTTGCTTCCAGCAGACCAAACAGATTTGAAAGACGGCAACCAAGCAACGCCAACGCAACCAAGTCAAACAGAGGTTAAGACAGCAGAAGGATCATGGAGCTTCAAGTCCTACGACAAGACATCCGAAACCATCAATGGATCAGATGCACATTTCGTCGGCACCTGGGAATTCACTCCAGCGCCAACCTATAAGGCAACTCACGAGTTTGTCAGCGGAACTCCAGGTAAAGAACTTCCACAAGAAGTTAAAGTCTTGCTTCCAGCAGACCAAACAGACTTGAAAGACGGTAGTCAAGCGACTCCGACTCAACCAAGTCAAACAGAAGTGAAGACGGCAGAAGGCACATGGAGTTTCAAGTCCTACGATAAGACATCTGAAACTATTAATGGAGCAGACGCACACTTCGTAGGCACCTGGGAATTCACCCCAGCGCCAACCTATAAGGCGACACACGAGTTTGTCAGTGGAACTCCAGGAAAAGAGCTTCCACAAGAAGTAAAAGCCCTTCTTCCAGCAGATCAAACAGATCTAAAAGATGGAAGTCAAGCGACTCCAACGCAACCAAGTCAAACAGAGGTTAAGACATCAGAAGGTACTTGGAGCTTCAAGTCCTATGACAAAGCATCAGAAACCATCAATGGAGCGGATGCCCACTTCGTCGGTACTTGGGAGTTTACAGCAAGCCCAGTTCCAACAGTGACTCATAAGGCGGTTCACGAGTTTGTCAGTGGAACTCCAGGCAAAGAACTTCCGCAAGAAGTGAAATCCTTACTTCCATCAGACCAAACAGACTTGAAAGACGGTAGTCAAGCGACTCCGACTCAACCAAGCCAAACAGAAGTGAAGACGGCAGAAGGTACCTGGAGCTTCAAGTCCTACGACAAGACTTCAGAGACCATTAATGGAGCAGACGCCCACTTCGTAGGCATCTGGGAATTCACTCCAGCGCCAACCTATAAGGCAACTCACGAGTTTGTCAGTGGAACTCCAGGCAAAGAACTTCCACAAGAAGTGAAAACCCTACTTCCAGCAGACCAAACAAACTTGAAAGACGGTAGTCAAGCAATTCCAACGCAACCAAGCCAAACAGAAGTGAAGACGGCAGAAGGTACCTGGAGCTTCAACGTCCTA
>NZ_ALKH01000013.1:0-90982 GCF_000286475.1 Streptococcus sp. BS35b | reverse complement strand
TCAAGAAATTGAAGTTTCAGAAGCAACTGGTTGGAAGTTCGAATCAAAAGCACTCCCTAAGTATGAAAATGGTCAAGAAATCAAGTATACTGTCAAAGAAGTGGTTGTGAAAGGATATACTTCAACAATCACCACAGAAAAAGAAGGTAAGTACACCATTACCAATGAATATACACCAGAAAAAATTGCTGTACGTGGACAAAAGACTTGGATTGACAATAACGACCAAGATCGTATCCGTCCAGCATCTATCACAGTGAAGCTACTTGCGAATGGTAAAGAAACTGGGCAAGAAGCTACAGCCACAGCGGAAACAGGCTGGAAGTATGAATTTACTAATCTGGACCGTTACCAAGATGGTAAGCCAATCGAGTACACAGTCAAAGAAGTTGGTGTTCCTACAGGTTACACAGCTACTGAAACTGGTATGAATGTGACCAACACCCATACACCAGAAAAAACATCTGTAAAAGGTAAGAAGATCTGGAAAGGTGATGAAAACCATAAAGACGCTCGTCCACCATTTATCACAGTAAAACTTCTTATTGATGGTAAAGAGACTGATAAAGTAGCCACAGCTTCAGAAGCAAGTGGTTGGACTTATGAGTTCACAGGGCTTGATCGTTACAAAGATGGTCAAGAAATCAAGTACTCTGTAGTAGAAGTTCCGGTTAGAGGTTACACATCTAAAGTAGAAGACTTCAATATCACAAATACATACATTCCAGAAAAACCAACACCAGGTGAACCAAATGAACCAGGAAAACCAGGTTCAAAACCTCAACTTCCTAACACTGGTGAAAAAGCATCTAACGCAGCAGTAGTTGCAGGACTTGCTTTGATGGCAGTGACTGGTGGATTGTACTTTGTAAGCCGTAAAAATAAATAATCTAGCGTGAGAAAGATAGTTTCCATTTATTTTTCTTAGGTTTAATCTGTGATAAAAGACCAGAGGATTCCTCTGGTCTTTTTTAGATATAGGAGTAAAAGAAAGACCCAGCATTTAATACTGGGTTAGTAATTATTTTACCATCATCAATTCGACAATCATTGCTATGTAGATGATTAAGGTAAGGAGAAAACCGGCTCTCCAGAAGAATTTGATGAATTTAGGGTAATAAAAACTTCGTTTTTTGGCAAGGAAAAAGACTACAAGGAGGATTGCTAGGAGAGAAAGTGCGACTCCAAGTCGCGGTAGAAAGTTGTGGGTAAAGGCTTTAGCAGTGATAAGGTAATACTCGAATACCAACAGTGGAAAAGCTAGATCCGCGAAATTAAATCCTATTTTCCTAAGTCCGAAAAGCTTGGTGACAATAAAGCAAACCACCAAGGTTAATATCAATAATAAAATAGATGCTATTTTCATTAAAATCATACCCATATTGTATCATAAAAAAACGCTAAAGGAAATGAGAAACAAGGGGATTTGTTGGAAAGTCAGGCTTTTGAGATTGTAGGTGTTTTTTGTTATAATGAGAGTTATGAAATCTTATAATACCTTGAATGATTATTATCGAAAACTTTTTGGAGAAAAGACTTTCAAAGTTCCTATTGATGCGGGATTTGACTGTCCCAATCGGGATGGAACTGTAGCTCATGGTGGTTGTACTTTTTGTACGGTTTCAGGTTCTGGAGATGCTATTGTAGCACCAGATGCCCCTATCCGTGAGCAATTTTATAAGGAAATTGACTTTATGCACCGCAAATGGCCAGATGTTAAAAAGTATCTGGTTTATTTTCAAAACTTTACCAACACCCATGAAAAGGTGGAAGTGATTCGGGAGCGATATGAGCAGGCTATCAACGAACCAGGTGTAGTAGGAATCAATATTGGAACGCGGCCAGACTGTCTGCCAGACGAAACCATTGAATATTTGGCTGAGTTATCGGAACGCATGCATGTGACTGTAGAATTGGGCTTGCAGACTACTTTTGAAGCAACCTCTGACCTGATTAACCGTGCCCATTCCTACGAATTGTATGTGGAAACGGTCAAACGCTTGAGAAAATATCCCAGGATTGAGATTGTTTCCCATTTGATCAATGGTTTGCCCGGTGAGACTCATGAGATGATGATTGAAAATGTCCGTCGCTGTGTCACGGACAATGATATTCAAGGAATTAAACTGCACTTGCTTCACCTCATGACCAATACGCGCATGCAGCGGGATTACCACGAAGGACGCTTGCAACTGATGAGTCAGGATGAGTATGTCAAGGTCATTTGTGACCAACTAGAAATCATTCCCAAGCATATCGTCATCCACCGAATCACAGGAGATGCACCCAGAGATATGTTGATAGGTCCCATGTGGAGCCTTAATAAATGGGAAGTGCTAAATGCTATTGAAACTGAGATGCGACGTCGTGGAAGTGTGCAAGGATGCAAGGCTGTAAAACAGGAGTTTAAAGATGAAAAGACCACTTGAGATGGCGCATGATTTTTTAGCGGAAGTCGTGACAAAAGAGGATATCGTAGTGGATGCGACCATGGGCAATGGCCATGATACCCTTTTTTTAGCCAAGCTAGCCAAGCAAGTCTATGCCTTTGATATCCAGGAGCAGGCTTTGGAGAAGACGCAAGAGCGTTTGGATCAGGCTGGAATGACAAATGCCCAGTTAATCTTGCAAGGTCATGAGACACTAGACCAGTTTGTGAAAGAAGCCAAGGCAGGGATTTTTAATCTGGGTTATCTGCCTTCTGCTGATAAATCCGTCATCACTCAACCTCAGACTACTATTGAAGCATTAGAAAAGCTGTGTCACTTGCTTGTCAAGGGGGGACGGATTGCTATCATGATCTACTATGGTCATGAAGGAGGAGACACCGAGAGGGATGCTGTATTGGATTTTGTTAGCCAGTTGAACCAACAAGAGTATACAGCTGCCATTTATCGGACTCTCAACCAAGTTAATAATCCACCGTTTTTAGTTATGATTGAAAAATTAGAAAGGTATAGACATGGATAAACAATACCTTCGTGAGAAGCTTGAGACAATGCGCCAAAATTTTGTCGAGTCAACGCATCACGAGCGAGCAGTCGGGGTGCTCGACGAAGCACATATGAGCAAGAAAATGCTTAAAATTAAGAAAAAATTAGTAGCTCTTGAAATGGAACGGTGCCAGAAAAAAATTGAGCACAAAGACTGCTCTAAGATTGATCAGAAAATCCAAGAGCAAAAGGAGATTTTTGAATCTTGTTGTAAAAAAGATTAAGGAGGAATTGTGTGGAATTACTCATTTACTTGATTCTATTTTTATTTGTCTTAATCATTTCAACTACGACCAATAAACTTCTGCCTTTTTTGCCCCTTCCTCTTGTACAAATCCTTTTGGGGATTGGGATTGGTTTATTTGTTCCCGATGCGGACTTTCATCTCAATACAGAGCTGTTTCTGGCCATGGTTATTGGTCCCTTACTTTTCCGGGAGGCAGAAGAAGCGGATATTACGTCCATTTTGAAGCACTGGCGGATTGTTGTCTTTCTGATTTTTCCTGTGATTTTTATCTCGACCTTAAGCTTGGGGGGCATGGCTCACTTCCTTTGGATGACTCTTCCTTTGGCTGCCTGTTTAGCAGTTGGAGCGGCACTTGGGCCAACAGATTTGGTTGCCTTCGCATCTCTTTCTGAACGTTTTCGTTTTCCCAAACGGGTTTCTAATATTCTAAAAGGGGAAGGACTCTTAAATGACGCTTCTGGTTTGGTTGCCTTTCAGATGGCTCTGACTGCTTGGACAACAGGAACGTTTTCTCTCAGTCAAGCTGGAACTTCCCTAGCACTTTCTATCCTTGGTGGTTTTGTAGTCGGTTTTGTGACGGCTATGGTCAATCGTTTTTTGCATAGCTTTTTACTGAGTGTGCAAGCGATAGATATAGCCAGTGAACTATTGCTAGAGCTAAGTTTGCCGCTCATGACCTTTTTCATCGCAGAAGAGTTTCATGTTTCAGGGATTATCGCAGTAGTGGTTGCAGGTATTTTGAAGGCCAGTCGCTTTAAGAAAATTACGCTCCTTGAGGCTCAGGTAGACACCGTGACGGAGACCGTCTGGCACACCGTGACCTTTATGCTAAATGGATCAGTCTTTGTTCTCTTGGGAATGGAATTAGAGTTGATAGCAGAGCCGATCTTGTCTAATTCTCTCTACAATCCCCTTCTTTTACTGCTTTCAGTTGTCGTTCTGACCTTCTTGCTTTTTGCGATCCGCTTTGTCATGATTGCTGGTTTTTACTTTGTGAGGACGCGTCGACTTAAGAAAAAAATTCATAAGTACATGAAAGATATGCTTCTTTTGACCTTCTCTGGTGTCAAAGGGACAGTATCTATCGCGACCATTCTCCTCATACCAAGTCATTTGGAGCAGGAGTATCCTCTGTTACTCTTCCTTGTAGCAGGCGTTACACTGTTGAGCTTTTTAACAGGTTTACTAGTCCTCCCCCACTTGTCTGAGGAACAAGAGGAAAGCAAGGACCATTTGATGCATATTGCGATTCTGAATGATGTGGCTGCAGAATTAGAAAAAGAGCTGGACCATCACAAGAACAAACTTCCTCTTTATGCAGCTATTGATAATTATCATGGTCGGATTGAAAATCTCATCCTTAGTCAGGAAAATAAAAGAGTCCAAGAGGACTGGGAGTCTCTCAAGCTTCTTATCTTGAGTATTGAGAGTGACGGTTTGGAGCAAGCCTACGAAGAAAATAGAATCAGCGAGCGTGGTTATCGAGTTTACCAACGTTACCTAAAAAACATGGAGCAGAGTATCAATCGGAATTTCGCTTCTAGAGTGACTTATTACTTCCTAGTTTCCTTACGGATACTGCGCTTTCTACTCCATGAAATGTTTACCTTTGGCAAAACTTTCCGTAGTTGGATGAACGAAGAATCTCGTAAACTACAAGCAGTTGACTATGATCAGATTTCAGAGTTGTATTTGGGAAATACAGAGTTGATTATCGAGAGTTTGGAAAACCTCAAAGGGGTTTATAAGAGTTCTCTGATTAGTTTTATGCAAGAGTCTCGTCTACGCGAGACGGCTATTATCGGAAGCGGTGCCTTTGTTGAGCGGGTTATCAATCGCATCAAGCCAAACAATATCGATGAAATGCTACGAGGTTACTATCTCGAACGTAAGGCAATCTTTGAATACGAAGAAGCTAAACTGATAACAGCCAAGTATGCCAAAGAACTACGCCAAAATGTGAATAACTTAGAAAATTATTCTCTGAAAGAGGCCGCAAATACCTTACCTTATGATATGCTAGATTTAATCAGAAGAACTTAGATGATGAAGAAAATGACGGAGGATGGGATATGAAAAAGTGGTGGAAGGAGCTATTGGATAAGCCCTTATTGAAAGCTTTTTTGCATTATTATCAAGCATCGGATAGTGAGTTGACCAGTGTTGCGGTTGCCTACTATTGGTTGGTTTCAATCTTTCCTTTGATCATGATAATGGTCAATATTTTGCCTTATTTTCAGATTCCAGTCTCAAATTTCTTACTTACAATTAAGGAATTTTTGCCTGATACAGTGTATGATGTGGTCGCTAAGATTGTCCGAGAAGTTCTGACTCAACCATCAACTGGCTTGCTGAGTTTTGCTGTTTTGTCAGCCCTATGGACCTTTTCAAAATCAATGGATTTCCTCCAAAAAGCTTTTAACAAAGCCTATGGAGTGACCAAAAGTCGAGGAATTATCTCCCATCAGTTGATGAGTTTGCTTGTTAGCCTCGGCTTGCAGATCCTTTTTGCTCTAGCCTTGTTTTTGAGTATGTTTGGTCGCATGTTGCTCAACCTTCTCAAAACTTACTGGCAATCAGACAGCCCGCTATTTTCCTACCTGCAAGATTTTACAGGCCCTCTAGTCTATGCTTTGATTTTTGCCATTCTGGTTATGATTTATTACTTCCTTCCAAAAGTAAAAACACCACGAATCCGCTATGTTTTACCAGGAAGTGTCTTTGTATTGCTAACTCTTATCGGTTTATTGAATATCTTTTCTGTTTATTTTAATAACTATGTCAATCACCTAGTCGATGTCCGTTTTTTCAGTTCCATCATCGTGGTAGTCATGATGTTCTGGTTTATTCTTATTGCAAAGATTTTGATTATCGGAGCGGTTATCAATGCCAGTGTTCAGAGCTTGAAAGATCCAAAGTTTAGTATGGAATGATTAGAAAAATCCCTATTAGGTTTCCTAATAGGGATTTTCTTAATAGATAAACATGGCATCACCGAAACTGAAGAAACGGTAGTGTTCTTGAATAGCGTGCTGGTATGCATCTAAGACTAATTCACGGCCGGCAAAGGCAGAAACTAACATGACGAGAGTTGATTTTGGCAGATGGAAGTTGGTTGAAAAGGCATCTACAACCTTCCATTGGTATCCAGGTTTGATAAAGATATTGGTCCAGCCAGAATCAGCCTGGATTTGCCCGTCAAACTTGGAACCAATAGTCTCTAACGTGCGGATAGAGGTGGTTCCGACAGCGATGACGCGTCCACCATTTTCCTTAACAGAGCGAAGGGTGGCAGCTGCTTCCTCAGAAAGTTGGTAGAATTCGGAGTGCATTTCGTGTTCGTCCAGATTGTCCACAGAAACAGGTCTAAAAGTTCCTAAACCAACGTGGAGAGTCAAATAAACCAAATGGACACCCTTGGCTTGGATTTCTGCTAGCAGTTCTTTGGTAAAGTGGAGGCCAGCAGTTGGTGCAGCAGCAGAGCCACTTTCTTTAGCGTAGACGGTTTGATAACGTTCACGGTCATCCAGTTTTTCATGGATGTAGGGTGGTAGTGGCATTTCACCTAGACTTTCCAAGACTTCTAGAAAAATTCCTTGGTATTCGAAGCGGACAATGCGGCCTCCGTGGGTCAATTCTTCCGTAACGACAGCGCTGAGGCGACCATCGCCAAAGTTGACACGAGTACCAACCTTGAGGCGTTTGGCAGGTTTAGCCAGAACTTCCCACTCATCACCACTAGTATTTTTGAGTAGGAGAAGTTCCACATGGCCTCCTGTCTCTTCCTTTTGGCCATAGAGGCGGGCAGGAAGAACGCGGGTGTCATTCATAACAAGAGCATCTCCAGGTTCCAGCATATCGATAATAGAGTGGAAGTGCTTATCCTGAAATTCTCCCGTTTCCCGGTTTACGATGAGAAGCTTGGAGGCATCTCGTTTTTCAAGGGGCGTTTGGGCAATCAATTCCTCAGGCAAGTGGAAATCAAAATCAGCTGTATTCATTTTTTTCATCATTCTTTCTAAGTTCTAATCTTATCCATTATAACACGTTTCAAGTTTGGGCGCTCTTTTTTTAGAAATTAAATCGTTTTCACTTGACAAAAATTGGTCTATACCATATAATAAATATAGATTAAAACGGAGGATGAAAAGATGAAAGTTATAAAAGTTGAAAATCAAGTCGAAGGTGGAAAAGCAGCTTTTGAGATTTTGAAGGAAAAATTGGCCAATGGCGCTCAAACATTAGGACTTGCGACAGGGAGCAGTCCGCTTGAGTTTTACAAGGAAATCGTAGAGAGTGATCTTGATTTTTCAAATCTAACTAGTGTAAACCTTGATGAGTATGTAGGACTTGACGGAGACAATCCTCAGTCTTATCGTCATTTTATGCAAGAACACTTATTCAACCAAAAACCATTTAAAGAAAGCTTCTTACCTCGTGGGATTAAGGACAATGCTGAAGAAGAAGTTGAACGCTACAACCAAATTTTGGCTGACCATCCTGTTGATTTACAAATCTTGGGAATCGGTCGCAATGGACATATCGGCTTTAATGAGCCAGGAACTGCCTTTGATAGCCAGACACACCTTGTAGACTTAGACCAGTCTACAATCGAAGCCAATGCTCGCTTCTTTGACAAGATTGAAGATGTTCCAACTCAAGCCATTTCAATGGGGATTAAAAACATCTTGGATGCCAAGTCAATTATTCTCTTTGCTTACGGTGAGTCGAAAGCAGAGGCCATTGCTGGAACAGTATCAGGCCCAGTGACTGAGAACCTCCCAGCAAGTAGCCTACAAAACCACCCTGATGTGACTATTATTGCGGATGCTGAAGCGCTCAGCTTGCTTGAAAAATAAAAATTACAAGAACCACTTGCTCTTTGGAGTGAGTGGCTTTTTACTTCAAATGTTCACTATCCCGCTAAAGTGGTATAATATAGCTATACGGGGAGGCTTGAACTTTGATTTATATAATCGGTTTTATTTGTTTTTTACTTTTAATGTTACTATTTAGTCGCTTAATTCAGCAATCAAAGAACCCTTCGGGCTTTCTAGGAAAACGAATGATGAAATTGTGGAATAGAGCCTACCTCCCCATGTTTGTATGGGCAATTCGTCATCTGGATAGGACATTTTACCCTGTAATCTTAGATGTAGGAGTTGGGAATGGTCGTTCAACCATCCTGCTGAAAGAAACTTTTCCGCAAAGTACCATCACTGGAATCGATATTTCAGATACTGCAATAGCTCAAGCCAAACAGATAGAGATGACTAATCTAAATTTTGAACGAAGAGATGTTAGGGAGACAGGTTTTTCTGATGAAAGTGTTGATTTAATCACAGCTTTTCAAACTCATTTTCATTGGCAGGATTTAGAGGCTTCTTTTATGGAACTTCGAAGAATACTCAAATCAGACGGGATGCTCTTACTGGCTTGTGAATATAACAAGTTGTCTTACTTTTTACCAGAGGTTCAAAGCGAAGAAGCATTTAGACGATTCTTGTTATCGGTAGGGTTTGAGCTCGTAACTAGTCAAAGAAAGGGATCATGGATTCTTTATAAAATTGTTAAAAATTAATGGAGGTACATCATGAAACAATTATTTTTATGTTCATACTTTGCTGGAGTCAAAAAGCTTTTTAGCGATTATGCAAAGGAAAAGAATCTAGAAAACAAGGTTTTATTTATTCCTACCGCTGGGAACAAAGAGGATTATACTGCCTATATCGATGAGGCTCAGCAAACATTTAGAGATTTAGGATTTGAGATAGAGGTTCTAGATATTGCTTCTTGTGATCGAGAAACTGCACAGGCAAAGATTTTCCAAAGCAAGATTCTTTATATCTCAGGCGGGAATACCTTTTATTTATTGCAAGAATTAAAGAAAAAGCAACTCCTATCTCTCATCAAAGAGCAAATAAGAGATGGGTTGGTCTATGTGGGAGAATCAGCAGGTGCTATCATTACATCCAAGGATATTGACTACAATAAACTCATGGACGACAAGACGGTAGCGACAGAGTTATCTGATACAGCGGGATTGGATGAAGTGGATTTTTACATCCTTCCACATTATGGTGAGGAACCTTTTACTGATAGTAGTCAGAAGACCTTTGAAACCTATAAAAAGCAGCTTGAATTGCTACCGCTTCATAACCACCAAGCAATTATCGTTAACGATGAGCAAATAGATATCTTGACAATAGAATAAAAGCGTGGTAGAATAACAGCGTGGTTGGGAGAACATTAATATTTTACCAATAAAACGATTAGCGGTTGATAATTCACTTAGTGGGAATCTGCCATGGATAGATTAATTTTATGAATTCAAGAAGGGAAAAGTTATGAAAATAAAAACGCTAGATAAAATAGGTGGGGTTATTTTCTTGTTTCTAACGATTGCTATCATTGTCGTTTTTTTATCAGATACGAGCTTTTTTGAGTGGGCATTTACTAGACACCAGAATACTCTGAGTTGGTATATTCGCCCTCTCTTTATTATTCCAATTGTAATGGGAGCTTATAAAAAATCCTACAGCCTGATTTTCTTTTCTATATTTTGCCTATTTACTAGTATGTTCTGGTTCCCAAAGCCGGAAATAGTTGATGTAAAAGTAATTGAGTTTTTGAATTTTGAGAAGACTTATTTTACGAGCGGATGGAGTATTGAAAAAGTTATCATTTTGGCAACAATTCTAGCATTTTTTACGGCTATTATATCCTTAACATGGAATAGACGTTGGTATGGATTATTAGCAACGGTAGTAATTGGAGCGTTTCTGAAGGTTGCCCATAGTCTTTTATTTAGTGGAGGAAGTGGCATATCGATTGTAAAACCAGCTGTTTTAGGATTGATTCTCTGCATCTTAGTGATTTATTTCATCTTCAAAAGAAGAAAGTAAAAATAATAAAAGTTTATGGTCGCTTTTCTCTTGACAATTATTCACTTTGTGTGTAAAATGGAATAGATCTTGAACTTGAAGGGAGTGAAAAAAATGTCTAAAACAGTAGTACGTAAGAATGAATCTCTTGACGATGCACTTCGTCGTTTCAAACGTGCGGTTACTAAAGCTGGTACTCTTCAAGAAACACGCAAACGTGAATTCTATGAAAAACCTTCTGTAAAACGTAAACGTAAATCAGAAGCAGCTCGTAAACGTAAAAAATTCTAATTTGAAATGAAAGGCTAGACTTGTCTAGCCTTTTTTCTTATGTGACTATTAGTCCGTCTCGCTCCGTAAGGTGCGAGACAAATAAACCACCCGCTATGCGGGTGCGCGTCGAAGGTTATACCAAAAAAACTCCAAACGCGATACAATAAAGGTGTTCAAGCCAATTGTAAAGCGAAAGGAGAAAAATATGGCACAAAAGGCACATAGTTTATCACACACAAAGTGGATGTGCAAATATCACATTGTGTTCACCCCTAAGTATAGACGAAAAATCATTTATAATCAATATCGAAGTAGTTTGGGAGAAATATTCCACCGATTATGTAGTTATAAAGGTGTTGAAATTATCGAGGGTCACTTAATGCCAGACCATGTACATATGTTAGTAAGTATTCCACCAAGGATAAGTGTTTCGAATTTCATGGGTTATTTAAAAGGAAAAAGTGCACTCATGATGTTTGATAAACACGCCAACCTTAAGTACAAGTTTGGCAACCGGTATTTTTGGGCAGAAGGTTATTACGTGAGTACAGTAGGACTTAATGAAGCCACAATTAGGAAATATATCCAAGATTAAAGAAATTATCCAGTGGATGATTTCTTCACGAGTATAAAAATTTGAGAACGAGTAAAACATGATATAGCACTAGATAAATTAAGTGTAAAAGAATATGAGGATCCCTTTAGGGATAGTGGTAAGTAGTACCAAGGTCTCTTTAAGAGGCAAGTGACGAGTCAAGAGCAATGAGACTTGAACAACGTGAAAGCCAGCGTCTTTAGGCGCTGGCTGGTAATGTGGGCTTATAGCCCTGGTGCAAACCACCCGTTAGACGGGTGGTTATGATTTCCAAATAAATACTGTAAATCCTGCAAAAAAAGGAAACTTCCTACCACAATTTGATATAATAGTAGGGAGAACTCGATTGAAGGAGGAAATTATGTCGGTTTTAGTAAAAGAAGTTATTGAAAAGCTCAGATTAGACATTGTTTACGGTGAAGGCGATTTACTTGAAAAAGAAATCAATACTGCGGACATTTCTCGACCAGGTCTGGAAATGACGGGCTATTTTGATTACTATACTCCGGAGCGGCTTCAACTGTTGGGAATGAAGGAATGGTCTTATTTAGTCTCCATGTCTTCTCACAACCGTTATAAGGTGTTGACCAAGATGTTTCAACCAGAAACACCAGTGGTTATTGTTGCGCGCGGTTTAGTAGTTCCAGAAGAAATGTTGAAAGCTGCTAGAGAATGCAAGATTGCGATTTTAACCAGTCGAACAGCTACTAGTCGCTTATCAGGAGAATTATCTAGCTATTTGGATTCTCGTTTGGCAGAACGGACCAGTGTTCATGGTGTCTTGATGGACATTTATGGCATGGGTGTCTTGATCCAAGGGGATAGCGGTATCGGTAAGAGTGAAACTGGTCTGGAACTTGTGAAACGTGGACACCGTTTGGTGGCAGATGATCGTGTAGATATTTTTGCAAAAGACGAAATGACCCTTTGGGGAGAGCCAGCTGAAATTTTGAGGCATTTACTTGAGATCCGTGGAGTGGGGATTATTGATGTGATGAGTCTCTACGGAGCAAGTGCAGTTAAGGATTCTTCACAAGTTCAACTAGCAGTTTATTTGGAAAATTATGATACGCATAAGACCTTCGATCGCTTAGGAAATAATGCTGAAGAAATCGAGATTTCTGGTGTAGCCATTCCACGTATCCGCATCCCAGTAAAAACAGGACGCAATATTTCTGTTGTTATTGAAGCGGCTGCCATGAACTACCGTGCTAAGGAAATGGGCTTTGATGCGACACGTTTATTTGAAGAACGCTTGACAAATCTGATCGCTCAAAATGAGGTGAAAAATGATTAATCCAGTCGCATTTGAAATCGGTCCTTTTTCTATTCGTTGGTATGCTCTGTGTATTGTGGCTGGTTTGATTTTGGCAGTCTACCTTGCCATGAAGGAAGCTCCTAAAAAGAAAATTCTGTCAGATGATATTTTGGATTTTATCCTGATTGCTTTTCCAGTCGCGATTTTAGGTGCTAGACTATACTACGTACTCTTTCGCTTAGATTATTATCTGCAAAATCCAGGTGAAATCATTGCCATCTGGAATGGTGGTTTGGCCATTTATGGAGGTTTGATAGCGGGCGCTATTGTCCTTTATATCTTTGCAGATAGAAAGCTGATCAATACTTGGGATTTCTTAGATATTGCAGCACCGAGCGTCATGGTTGCCCAGAGTTTAGGGCGCTGGGGGAACTTCTTTAACCAAGAAGCCTACGGTGCAGCAGTAGATAGTCTGGATTATTTGCCAGGCTTCATTCGTGACCAGATGTACATTGATGGTAGCTACCGTCAGCCGACCTTCCTATACGAGTCGGTTTGGAATCTGATCGGTTTTGCTTTAATCTTGATTTTTAGACGAAAATTAAAAGGAATCAGGCGTGGTCATATCACTGCTTTCTACTTGATTTGGTATGGCTTTGGTCGTATGATCATCGAAGGAATGCGGACAGATAGTCTCATGTTCTTTGGTCTACGAGTTTCCCAATGGTTATCAGTTATCCTTATCGGACTCGGTATTTTTATCATACTTTATCAAAATCGAAAGAAAGCCCCTTTCTATCATACAGAGGAGGAAAAATAAATGTTAGAAGTTGCATATATTCTTGTTGCGATTGCTTTGATTGTCTGTTTAGTCTATTTGACAATCACGATTCAAAAAGCAGGTCGTATGATTGATGAGACAGAGAAAACCATCAAAACGTTGAGCTCAGATGTGAATGTTACCTTGCATCAGACTAATGAATTGTTGGTTAAGGTCAATGTGTTAGCAGACGATATCAATATCAAAGTTGCGACGATTGATCCACTTTTTACAGCGGTGGCGGACTTGTCTGAGTCAGTTTCTGATCTCAACCAACATGCACGTGTTTTAGGCAAAAAAGCTTCATCTGCTGGTTCAAAGACCATTAAAACAGGTGCAGGCTTGTCAGCTCTTCGTGTCGCAAGTAAATTTTTCAAAAAATAAAAAAGGAGAAATCTTATGGGAAAACTATCCTCTATCCTTTTAGGAACAGTTTCAGGTGCTGCTCTTGCTTTGTTTTTGACGAGTGACAAGGGCAAGCAAGTTTGTAGTCAAGCTCAGGATTTTCTAGATGATTTGAGAGAAGATCCAGAATATGCTAGAGAGCAGGTTTGTGAAAAACTAACAGAAGTGAAGGAACAGGCAACTGACTTTGTATTGAAAACAAAGGAACAAGTAGAATCTGGTGAAATCACTTTTGATAGTGTCCTTGACCAAGCTAAAAACTGTGCTCGACAAGCGACAGAAGCGTCAAAGGAAACCTTTAACAATCTCAAGGAGCAATGGCAAGAACAGTCAGCAACTCCAGACGTTGCTGAAGACCAAGAAGAAATCATCATCGATATTACTGAAGTATAAGGTATCACCATCTCTGGTTTTTGGAGATGGTGATTTTTATCTGCAAGCCTGTCTTTGTGGTATAATAAGTACTATGCAGAAAAAACCAACGTCCGCCTATGTGCATATTCCCTTTTGCACACAGATTTGTTATTATTGTGACTTTTCAAAAGTTTTTATTAAAAATCAACCAGTAGATAGTTACTTGAAGCATCTACTAGAGGAGTTTCGTTCTTATGATATCAAAAAGTTACGAACTCTCTATATTGGAGGCGGGACGCCAACGGCTCTGTCCGCTTCGCAATTAGAGTTGCTCTTAGATGGCTTGACTAAAAACCTAGACTTGTCAGCCTTAGAAGAGTTGACCATTGAGGCCAATCCTGGTGATCTGGATGCAGATAAGATTATGGTTTTGAAACAGTCACCAGTCAATCGTGTTTCTTTAGGTGTGCAGACTTTTGATGACAAAATGCTGAAAAAGATCGGGCGTAGTCACTTGGAGAAGGATATTTATGAAAATATCGACCGCCTCAAACTGGCCGGTTTTGATAATATTTCCATCGATTTGATTTACGCTCTACCTGGTCAAACTATGGATCAGGTCAAGGACAATGTCGCTAAGGCAATCTCGCTTGATATTCCTCATATGAGCCTTTATAGCTTGATTTTGGAGAATCATACGGTCTTTATGAACCGCATGAGACGTGGGAAATTGCCCCTACCCAAGGAAGAGTTAGAAGCGGAGATGTTTGAGTACATCATCGCAGAACTGGAGCGAGCTGGTTTTGAGCATTATGAGATTTCCAATTTCTCTAAACCCGGATTTGAAAGTCGCCACAATCTCATGTACTGGGACAATGCCGAGTATTATGGTATCGGTGCGGGTGCTTCGGGTTATGTGGACGGGGTGCGTTATAAAAACCACGGTCCTATCCGCCACTATCTCACTGCGGTAGAGGCAGGAGATACTCGGATAACAGAAGAACACCTGACTCAAAAGGAGCAGATGGAAGAAGAAATGTTCCTAGGCCTCCGCAAGAAATCAGGTGTTTCTATGGCGCGATTTGAGGAGAAATTTGGACGGTCCTTTGATGGACTTTATGGTGAGATCATCAGAGACTTGGTTCAACAAGGGCTCATGAAAATCGACGGTGATCGTGTCCGAATGACAAAGAGGGGTCTCTTCTTGGGAGACACTGTAGCAGAACGATTTATTTTGGAGTAGAACAATGGGCTTAACTTATCAAATGAAAATGAAAATTCCTTTTGATATGGCGGACATGAACGGTCATATCAAACTTCCAGATGTGATTTTGCTGTCCTTGCAAGTATCAGGTATGCAGTCGATTGAGCTAGGAGTCAGTGACAAGGATATGCTAGAACGTTACAATCTGGTCTGGATTATTACAGATTATGCGATTGACGTGGTTCGCTTGCCTCGCTTTGCTGAAGAGATTACGATTGAAACAGAAGCATTGACTTACAATCGTCTTTTTTGCTACCGCCGTTTCACTATCTATGATGAAGCAGGTCAAGAAATCATTCGCATGGTAGCAACCTTTGTTCTCATGGACCGAGACAGTCGGAAAGTTCATGCTGTCGAACCGGAAATTGTTGCTCCTTACCAGTCTGAGTTTGATAAAAAACTCATCCGAGGGCCAAAGTATGCAAATCTAGAAGATCCGATCAGTAAAGACTACCATGTTCGTTTTTACGACTTGGATATGAATGGTCATGTCAATAACAGTAAATACTTGGATTGGATTTTTGAGGTTATGGGAGCAGACTTTTTGACCAAGTATATTCCAAAGAAAATCAATCTCAAATATGTTAAAGAAGTGCGACCAGGTGGTATGATTGCTTCAGCTTATGAGCTCAAGGGACTAGAAAGCAAGCATGAGATTATCAGTGATGGCGAGATCAATGCCCAAGCCATGATTACTTGGCAAGAAATTGAAGGCAATTAGAAAGGACGATATGGCTTATAAAGGTTATTTAATTGATTTAGACGGGACTATCTACAAGGGGAAAGACCGGATTCCAGCGGGAGAGGCTTTTGTCCATGAGTTACAAAAAAGAGAAATTCCCTACCTCTTTGTGACCAATAATACAACTCGTACTCCTGAGAGTGTACAAGAGATGTTGGCTAAGAATTTTAATATCAACACGCCTTTATCAACTGTCTACACAGCGACTTTGGCAACCATCGACTATATGAATGACTTGGGATTGGAAAAGACAGTCTATGTCATCGGAGAAGCAGGACTCAAGGATGCCATTCAGGCGGCTGGTTATGTCGAAGACAAGGAAAATCCTGCCTATGTGGTCGTTGGACTGGACTGGCAAGTTGACTATGAAAAATTTGCCACAGCAACTCTAGCCATTCAAAAGGGGGCTCACTTTATCGGAACCAATCCAGACCTTAATATTCCAACGGAACGTGGTCTTTTGCCTGGTGCTGGTTCACTAATTACACTTCTTGAAGTAGCAACACGGGTCAAACCAGTTTATATCGGAAAACCAAATGCTATCATTATGGATAAGGCAGTTGAGCACTTGGATTTGAAAAGAGAAGAGTTGCTCATGGTTGGGGACAATTACCTGACGGATATCCGAGCAGGGATTGACAATGGCATTCCAACGCTCTTGGTGACGACAGGTTTTACCAAAGCAGAAGAAGTGGCGGACTTGCCAATCGCACCAACTCATGTAGTTTCTAGCCTTGCGGAGTGGAATTTCGATGAAAACTAAACTGACCTTTTGGGGAAGTATGCTCTTTTTCCTCTCCCTTTCTATCCTACTGACCATTTATCTGGCATGGATTTTCTATCCTTTGGAAATTGAGTGGCTGAACTTAGCGAATCGAGTCTATCTAAAGCCCGAAACCATTCAGTACAATTTTCATATCTTAATGAATTACCTGACCAATCCCTTTAGTCAGGTCTTGGAGATGCCAGATTTTCGTTCATCAGCTGCAGGTTTACACCATTTTGCGGTGGTGAAAAATCTCTTCCACTTGGTTCAGCTAGTCACTTTGGTGACACTTCCAAGTTTCTATTTCTTTGTTAGAAAGATTGTGAAAAAAGGATTTCTACCTCTATATCGTAAAAGTATTCTGACTTTAGTGCTATTGCCTCTAGTCATTGGCCTTGTAGGAGTGTTGATTGGTTTTGAGCAATTCTTTACTCTTTTCCATCAGATTCTCTTTGTGGGAGATGATACCTGGCTTTTTGATCCAGCAAAGGATCCCGTTATTTGGATTTTGCCAGAGACTTTCTTTCTCCATGCCTTTTTACTTTTCTTTGCTTTGTATGAAGGAATGTTTAGTTTCCTTTTTGTTAAAGCTTCAAGGAAATAGTGGAAAAAGTTCTGTATTTTTAATAAAAAACGAGAGAAGTTGCTCTACTCCCTATTTATTGTTAGGTTATCCTAAAGATAAACTTGCAAAGCAGGAGATTTTTGCAGAAAACAGTCTATTTTCTATGAAAAAATAGGCTTTTTTTCTAAAAATACCTAGTCAAGCGCTTTATTTTTTTGTATAATAGAAATAGCAAGTATAGATAAAAGAAGAGAAAAGCATGATTACACTATTTTTATCGCCGAGTTGTACATCATGTCGTAAGGCAAAGGCTTGGTTAGAGACGCATAAAGTGCCCTTTCAAGAGCATAATATTATGACTAGTCCTTTAACAAGAAAAGAATTACAACATATTCTTTCCTTGACCGAAAATGGTACTGATGACATCATTTCAACTCGTTCAAAAATTTTTCAAAAATTGGATATTGATGTAGAGAGTATCTCGGTATCGGAGTTGCTTCAGTTGATTGAGCAATATCCTAGTCTTTTGCGTCGCCCAATTATTATAGATACCAAACGCATGCAGATCGGTTTTAATGAAGATGAGATTCGTGCTTTTCTCCCTCGTAGTTACCGTAAACAAGAATTGAAAGAAGCAACATTGAGAGCTGGTATTGGATAGATGAACAAACAGTATAGTTACCCACTAGATTTGTCGTGGAGCACTGAAGAACTTGCTTCAGTGCTTTCTTTTTTTAATGATGTTGAAGCTGCTTATGAAGATAAGGTAGAAGCAAAAAAACTGCTAGAGTCTTACAAGGAATTCAAATTGGTCGTGCCAAGCAAGAGTGAAGAGAAACGTTTGGGACGAGAATTTGAAACAGTTAGTGGTTATTCGCTTTACCGAGCAGTTCAGGCTGCCAAGGAAAAAAGAGAAGGGAAGATTTCTCTTGAAAACTAAATTTGAATTTGCCAAACAGATTGTGAAGGAAGCTGCTGCCTATATTTTGGCTCACATGAAAGAAGATTTGCAGGTTGAGCGCAAGTCTTCCCCTACTGACTTGGTGACGCGTTTGGACAAGGAGGTCCAGGAACTCTTGGTTGAACGGATCAAGTACTCCTATCCTGAGGACTTGATTTGCGCGGAAGAGGGTTGTTTACGTGCTGCAGTCGGTCAAGGTTCCGTTTGGGTGATTGATCCCATTGACGGTACCAATAACTTTGTCGCTCAGCAGGAAGATTTTGCCGTGATGTTGGCTTATTTTGAAAATGGGGTTGGCAAATTTGGCATCATCTATGATGTCATGAAAGGTGATTGTTACCATGGTGGTGGTGCCTTTCCTCCTTGTCGTAATAATGAGCCCTTACCGCCTTTTAAAAAGAAGCCCCTCAGAGAATTCCTGGTTGCTGGTAACTCAGGTATGTTTGAAAGCAATGAGTGGGGCCTGGCGGATTTGGGGCGAGCAGCGTTGGGTGTCCGTGTCTACGGCAGTGCGGCCATTAGTTTTGCCAAGGTTTTATCGGGTCGTCTTCTGACTTATATTACCTACCTGCAGCCATGGGACTACGCTGCGGCCAGTATCTTAGGAGAAAGTCTGGGGTATCGCCTTCTTACGGTATCAGGTGATCCTGCTGATTTTAAAACGCGTCAGCCTGTCATGATGGTGCCAATCGAGATGCAAGAAGTGATTCAGTCTTATATCTACGAAAGGAAAGAGAACTAAATGCAATTTCCAGAAGGATTTGTTGAAAAATATAAAGCGATACTAGAAGATGAGGCAAGAGACTTTCTTGCCTCTTTTAAGCGGGAAGCGGTTTCGGCTTTTCGAGTCAATCCCTTAAAAGAAAGTCAGTTATCGTTTGCAGATGCTATTCCCCATACACCTTGGGGGTATTATGGTAAAGTTTCTGGGAAGTCACCAGAGCACGCGACAGGTCTTGTTTATTCGCAAGAGCCTGCAGCCCAAATGGTGGCCCAGGTGGCTCAACCAAGTCCTGGCATGAAGGTCTTGGACTTGGCGGCAGCACCAGGTGGAAAATCCACTCAACTAGCAGCTTATCTGGCTAATCAGGGCGTCCTTGTTTCCAATGAAATTTCAAGCAAGCGGGCTAAGATTTTAGTGGAAAATATGGAGCGATTTGGAGCGACAAACGTTGTTGTGACCAATGAATCTGCTGACCGCTTGGCCAAGGTTTTTAAAGGTTACTTTGATGTGATTGTCCTTGATGCACCCTGCTCGGGTGAAGGGATGTTTCGTAAGCAGCCCGATGCCATGGATTATTGGAGTACCGATTATCCTAGCCAATGCTCTAGTCTCCAAAGAGAAATTTTAGAAGATGCAGTGACCATGCTTGCTGAAGGTGGCCGTTTAGTTTATTCGACCTGTACTTGGGCACCAGAGGAAAATGAAGAAATAGTCCACTGGTTGCTGGATACTTATGAATTTGAATTGCTTCCAGTCGAGCATGTGAACGGTATGGTAGCAGGAATTGATCTTCCTGAAACGGCGCGGATGTATCCTCATCATTTCAAGGGAGAAGGCCAGTTTGTTGCCCACCTGCAGTTTAAGGGAAAAAATCCAGCACCAAGATTCAAGGCTAGCAAGAGCAATCTCAGTCGTGAGCAACTGGCTTTGTGGCAAGAATTTGCCCAAAAACACTTACGGGTCAATCTAACTGGTATCTTGCAGACTTTTGGAGATCAACTCTATCTCCTGCCAGAGATGCTACCTGATCTAGGGAAACTCAAAATTGCCCGAAATGGACTTCATCTGGGGACTTTTAAAAAGAAGCGCTTCGAACCAAGCTTTGCTCTGGGATTAGCCTTGAAACCAAATCAAGTAAAACAAAGTGTCGAAATCAGTGATGAGGACTTTGTAAAATATGCGGCTGGTGAGACTGTTCAACTGTCTGAAGCTCGACCAAATGGTTGGTACCAAGTTGTGGTTCAAGGAAACGGACTAGGCTTTGCCAAGGTAACGGGAAATGTTTTGAAAAATTATTATCCAAAAGGACTCAGATTCAGGTGAAAAAGCTAGTCAAAGAGCCTATTCTATGTTATAGTGGAAGTATGAGTTTTTTCTGATAGTCTTTCATTATTACTTATATTATACGATGGAATTTCCCGCTCCTAAGAATGTCTAGATAAAATAAAGCGGGACAATCATTGATGATAATTGGATGATCAGGACAAACGGAAGAAATCAGAACATTTATCATTATGTTCAAGGAGAATAACAGTGAAAAAAAGAAAAAAGCTCGTCATGTCTCTTGCAGCACTTTTGATGGCAGGTTCTCTAGCAGGATGCGCTAGCTGGATTGATCGTGGAGAATCCATGACAGCTGTTGGTTCAACAGCTCTTCAACCTCTTGTCGAAGCAGCAGCAGATGAATTTGGTTCTAGAAACATCGGAAAAACAGTTAATGTTCAAGGTGGTGGGTCGGGTACAGGACTATCTCAAGTCCAGTCTGGAGCAGTAGACATCGGGAACTCTGACGTCTTTGCAGAGGAAAAAGAAGGAATCGATGCTTCAGCTCTAGTAGACCACAAGGTTGCAGTGGCTGGTCTTGCAGTGATTGTAAACAAGGAAGTGGATGTTGAAAATCTCACAACCGAGCAACTTCGCAAAATCTTTACAGGTGAAGTGACCAACTGGAAAGAAGTTGGGGGCAAAGACCTGGCAATTTCAATCATCAACCGAGCAGCAAGTTCTGGTTCACGAGCGACGTTTGATACGGTCGTTATGAATGGCCAATCGGCAATGCAGAGCCAAGAACAGGATTCTAACGGGATGGTCAAGTCCATTGTATCCCAAACTCCTGGATCCATTTCTTATCTAGCCTTTGCCTATGTAGATGATTCCGTGAAAAGCATGAAACTGAATGGGTATGAACCTACGTCTGAAAATGTAACGACCAACAACTGGCCTTTGTGGTCTTATGAACATATGTACACACTTGGTCAGCCAAATGAGTTAGCTGCTGAATTCCTGAATTTCGTCCTCTCAGATGAAGCCCAAAATGGAATTGTTAAGGGTATGGGCTATATCTCTATCAATGAAATGAAAGTCCAAAAGGATGCTTCAGGTACCGTTACAGCAGTAGAAGGAGGTCAATAATGAATCAAGAAGAATTATCTAAAAAACTACTCTCTCCTTCAAAGAACTCTCGCCTTGAGAAGTTTGGTAAAGGTTTGACCTTCATCTGCCTTTCTTTGATTGTCATCATTGTGGCGATGATTTTGATTTTTGTAGCCCAAAAAGGCTTATCGACCTTCTTTGTCAATGGGGTCAACATCTTTGATTTCCTCTTTGGACAAACTTGGAATCCTTCTGGGAAACAATTTGGTGCCCTTCCGATGATTTTGGGTTCCTTTATTGTGACGATTTTATCAGCCCTCATCGCAACACCCTTTGCTATCGGAGCTGCAGTCTTTATGACAGAAGTATCACCAAAGGGTGCAAAAATCTTACAACCGGCCATTGAACTTCTCGTCGGTATTCCTTCAGTCGTCTATGGATTTATCGGTTTGCAAGTCGTGGTGCCTTTTGTTCGTAGCATCTTTGGTGGAACTGGTTTTGGGATCTTGTCAGGGATTTTCGTTCTCTTTGTCATGATCCTACCAACTGTAACCTTTATGACAACAGACAGTTTGCGTGCTGTTCCTCGTCATTACCGTGAAGCCAGTTTGGCTATGGGAGCCACTCGCTGGCAAACCATCTGGCGTGTGACCTTGAAAGCAGCACGTTCAGGTATTTTTACTGCAGTGGTCTTTGGGATGGCGCGTGCCTTCGGTGAAGCCCTTGCCATTCAGATGGTGGTCGGAAACTCAGCAGTCATCCCAACTTCGTTAACAACACCAGCTGCGACCTTGACATCTGTACTGACTATGGGGATCGGAAATACCGTCATGGGAACGGTTGATAATAACGTTCTCTGGTCACTGGCCTTAGTCTTGCTCTTGATGAGTTTGGCCTTTAACAGTGTGATTAAATTGATTACGAAAGAAAGAGGAAAGAAAAACTATGCACGCTAAGAAATTAGATAAACTTGCAACAGCTGTCCTCTATACCATCGCGGGTATCATCGTTGCCATCTTGGCATCCTTGATTCTCTATATCTTGGTGAGAGGGTTACCGCATATCTCTTGGTCTTTCTTGACTGGGAAATCCTCCTCTTATCAAGCAGGTGGAGGTATCGGGATTCAGCTCTATAATTCCTTCTTCCTTTTAGTCATTACCTTGATTATCTCTGTGCCTTTGTCTATGGGGGCTGGGATTTACCTAGCTGAATATGCCAAAAAAGGACCTGTGACAAATTTTGTCAGAACCTGTATTGAAATCTTGTCTTCTCTACCATCAGTCGTTGTAGGTCTCTTTGGTTACTTGATTTTTGTAGTCCAGTTTGAGTATGGATTTTCAATCATTTCAGGTGCCTTGGCCTTGACAGTCTTTAACCTTCCTCAGATGACTCGAAATGTTGAAGATAGTTTGAAACACGTTCACCATACACAACGTGAGGCTGGCTTAGCTCTTGGTATCTCTCGTTGGGAGACTGTGGTCCATGTCGTCATTCCAGAAGCCCTTCCAGGTATCGTAACGGGTGTTGTCTTGGCCTCTGGCCGAATCTTTGGTGAGGCCGCCGCTCTTATCTATACGGCAGGACAATCCGCTCCAGCCCTAGACTGGTCTAACTGGAATATCCTCAGTGTTACCAGTCCTATCTCAATCTTCCGACAAGCAGAAACTTTGGCTGTCCACATCTGGAAAGTCAATAGCGAGGGAACCATTCCTGATGCTACCATTGTATCTGCTGGTTCTGCCGCCGTGCTCCTCATCTTTATCTTGATCTTTAACTTTGGAGCACGCAAACTCGGAAGCTATTTACACAAGAAATTAACCGCTGCCTAAAGGAGAAGCCATGTCAAAATATAACTGGGATGAAAAGCATATCATCACCTTCCCTGAAGAAAAAGTGGCCCTCTCTACCAAGGATTTACATGTTTACTACGGTAAAAATGAATCCATTAAGGGCATCGATATGCAATTTGAAAAAAATAAAATTACAGCCTTGATTGGTCCTTCTGGATCAGGGAAATCTACTTATCTTCGCAGTCTCAATCGGATGAATGATACCATTGATATTGCCAAGGTAACAGGTCAAATCCTCTACCGAGGGATTGACGTCAACCGTCCAGAAATCAATGTCTATGAGATGCGCAAGCATATCGGAATGGTCTTCCAACGTCCAAATCCATTTGCCAAGTCTATTTACCGCAACATCACTTTTGCTCATGAACGTGCAGGTGTTAAGGACAAGAAAGTACTTGATGAAATTGTAGAAACCTCTCTAAGACAGGCTGCCCTTTGGGATCAGGTCAAAGACGACCTCCACAAATCAGCCTTGATGCTTTCTGGTGGACAACAACAACGTCTATGTATCGCTCGCGCCATCTCTGTCAAGCCAGATATCCTCTTGATGGATGAACCGGCGTCAGCCTTGGATCCGATTGCGACAGCCCAACTGGAAGAAACCATGTTGGAATTGAAGAAGGACTTTACCATCATCATCGTTACCCACAGTATGCAACAGGCTGCGCGTGCAAGTGACTACACAGGATTTTTCTACTTAGGTGATTTGATTGAGTATGATAAGACATCCAATATTTTCCAAAATGCTAAGTTACAGTCAACCAATGACTATGTAACGGGACACTTTGGTTAGAAAGGAAGCAGTATGACAGAACCGATTTTGCAGGTTAAAGACCTGTCCGTTTATTACAATAAAAAGAAGGCTTTGAATAGTGTTTCCCTTTCTTTCCAACCTAAGGAAATAACCGCCTTGATTGGTCCTTCTGGATCAGGAAAGTCCACCCTGCTCAAAGCCATCAACCGCATGGGCGATCTAAATCCTGAGGTGACAACAACTGGAACAGTGATTTATAATGGCCACAATATCTACAGTCCACGTACCGATACGGTTGAATTGCGTAAGGAAATCGGTATGGTTTTTCAACAGCCCAATCCCTTCCCTATGTCTATCTATGAAAATGTTGTCTACGGCTTACGTATCAATGGAGTCAGGGATAAACATGTTTTGGATGAAGCGGTGGAAAAAGCCTTGCAACGCGCTTCTATTTGGGATGAGGTCAAGGATCGCTTGCATGATTCAGCCATTGGTCTCTCAGGTGGACAACAACAACGTGTTTGTGTTGCCCGTGTCTTAGCAACCAGTCCCAAGATTATTCTCTTGGATGAACCAACTTCAGCTTTGGATCCTATCTCGGCTGGTAAGATTGAGGAAACCTTGTATGGTCTGAAAGATAAATACACCATGCTCTTGGTAACACGTTCGATGCAACAGGCCTCTCGTATCTCTGATAAAACAGGATTTTTCCTAGATGGGGATTTGATTGAGTTTAACGATACGAAGAAAATGTTCCTAGACCCACAAAACAAGGAAACAGAAGATTATATTACAGGAAAATTTGGATAAGGAGTTGAATGATGTTACGATCTCAATTTGAAGAAGATTTGGAGAAATTGCACAACCAGTTCTATGCCATGGGACAAGAAGTGCTCTCACAAATCAATCGTACAGTGCGTGCCTTTGTCACACATGACCGTGATTTGGCAAAAGAAGTTATTGAGGAAGATGCAGAAGTAAATGGATATGAAGTGAAACTCGAAAAGAAATCATTTGAAATGATCGCGCTTCAACAACCCGTTTCTCAAGACCTCCGTACTGTATTGACCGTTCTTAAGGCAGTATCAGACCTGGAACGCATGGGAGACCATGCAGTGTCAATCGCAAAAGCAACTATTCGTATGAAGGGGGAACAACGCATTCCTGCAGTTGAAGAAGAGATCAAAAAGATGGGACGCGATGTGAAAAACTTCGTCGAAGCGGCTCTAGATCTCTATCTGAACGGTTCGGTGGATCAAGCCTACGAAGTAGCAGCGATGGACGAAAAAATCAACCATTACTTTGATAGCATTCGTGATTTGGCTACAGAGGAAATTAAGAAACATCCTGAAGCCATCGTTACAGGTCGTGATTACTTCCAGGTCATTTCCTTCTTGGAACGTATCGGAGACTACGCTAAAAATATCTGTGAATGGGTTGTTTACTTTGAAACAGGGAAGATTGTCGAGCTATAAGAAACGGTTTAAATATACAGAATAAAAGGCTGATTGTGATAAATCAGTCTTCTTTTTATGAAAAGAATTATTTTACATTCAAAATCTCTAAAAGGGTTGACAAGTATTTTTAAAAGAGTTATAATTATTCAGAAATAACAGAAAGGTCGTTTATTTATGAAATTCAAGAAATGGATATTAGTTGTGTGTAGCATGCTTGCTAGCGTGATTTTAGTAGCTTGCCAGTCAGGAACGGATAGTTCCCAGTCTGCTGTGGACGCTATCAAACAAAAAGGAAAGCTAGTCGTTGCGACCAGCCCAGACTATGCACCATTTGAATTCCAATCCTTGGTAGATGGTAAAAACCAAGTGGTTGGGGCAGATATTGATATGGCTCAAGCGATTGCGGATGAGCTTGGGGTTAAACTTGAAATCTCTAGCATGAGTTTTGACAATGTTTTGACCAGCCTTCAAACTGGAAAGGCTGACTTAGCAATTGCGGGAATTAGTGCCACAGATGAGAGAAAGGAAGTCTTTGACTTTTCAATCCCTTACTATGAAAACAAGATGAGTTTCTTGGTTAGAAAAGCCGATTTAGACAAGTACAAGGATCTTTCAAGCCTTGCAAGTGCGAATATCGCAGCTCAAAAGGGAACTGTTCCAGAAACCATGGTCAAGGAACAATTGCCAAATGCCCAATTGACATCCTTGACCAATATGGGGGAAGCAGTCAATGAATTGCAGGCTGGAAAAGTGGATGCTGTTCATATGGATGAACCAGTTGCTCTTAGCTACGCAGGTAAAAACTCAGATCTTGCCGTTGCAACTGTTAATTTGACGATGAAAGATGGCGAAGCCAATGCTGTTGCTATCAAGAAGGATCAATCAGACTTGAAAGCAGTAGTCGATAAGGTTATCCAAAAACTGAAAGATGATGGAACCTATCAAACTTATCTTGAAAAGGCAGCGAAACTAACAGAAGTTGAACAATAAGAAAAAGCAGAGTTGGACTTTAATCCAATTCTGCTTTTATGTATTCTAATAGCTCTTCTAGATTTTCAAGAGTGACTTTGGCGAACTGATAAGGACAGGCGTCCAAATAAGCCTTCTCAAAAAAGTCTAATTTAAGTGAGCTGTGTTTGAGACTGGCAATCTTAGGATAGTGTCTCAAATCAAGCAAAAGACCATCGTGTAGAGGATAGTGGGGTAAGGGACAGGTGTTTTTTTCAAGTACTTCCTTAATCTGAGCCTGATAGTTCTCTTGAAGGGTCAATCGAGCCAGTCGATTTTTTTCAAATAACTGGCTATCAATATAAAGAGAAAGAGCCTTTTGCATGATGAGATTGCTGTCATAGTCCAGGATATTTTTGTAGGAAACAAAGGCCTCTTTTAGGGCATTTGGGAGAATGAGAGCGGTAATACGAAGGGCTGGAAAGAGACTGGTTGAGAAGGACTTGATATAAATGACCCGATCCTCAGTATCTAGATAGTGGAAGGTTTGGCCCTTTCTAGGATCTAGGTCCCCTAAATAGTCATCCTCTACGATGTAAACACCATACTGGTTTGCTAGATCCAGAATAGCCCTTTTTTCCTGATCAGAATAGGAATGACCTAGGGGATAGTGGAAGCGAGGAATGGTATAGAAAAACTTGATTTTCCCAGATTTGAACTGTTCTTCCAGTTCTTCAAGGTCAATGCCATTAATACGGCGTTCAATGGTCTGGTAGGCCAATCCCTGAGCGACTAAGAGGCGGTTCATTCGGTGATAGGTCGGTTGTTCAACTAGAATCTCCTCTCCTTTGCTAGGGAAGTCAATCTGAGAAAGGATAAAGAGAGCTTGCTGGGTGCCAGAAGTTAGAACCAGTTGATCGGGTTTGCAGTAGAGGGCTTGGTCAAAGAGGAGTTGATGGACAGAATGTCTCAGTTCCTCAAGGCCTTCTTGGTTGTCATAGTAGTTGAAGAGGTAGTTTTCTCTTCCAATCAGGGTTTCATTGACACAGAGTCGGAAGTCATCATAGGCACTAGCGTGTTCGTCAGTGACTTCGATTTTCAAGTCTTGATGCTGGCCTTGTTCCAGAACATAGTAGCCACTTTGGGGTTTGGCATAGAGATATTGTTCATGGCGTAATTCCAGCAAGGCTCGTTGGATAGTGTCTTTGCTACAATGGAAGTCTTGGCTCAATTGACGGATAGAGGGAAGTCGGCTACCTGTTGGGAATTTTCCTGATTCGATACCTTTTTTTAGAAAGGAAACGACTGCTTGGTATTTACTTTCTTTCTTCATTCCAGACCTCCCTTGATTTTGTTACATTGTACCTTTTTTTTGCCTCCTTTGCAATGGGAAAAGCAATTCTCCCTTTCACATCTAAGAGCAAATGTGGTATACTTAGAAAGTATGATGATTCATTGAATAGAAGATAAGAAAGAGAATGGATAGAAAAGTGCAGGAACCGGTAAAATTATTTCAATACAATACTTTAGGCGCCCTAATGGCAGGTCTCTATGGTGGAACCATGACCGTAGGAGAATTACTGGAACATGGCGACCTTGGCTTGGGAACATTGGATTCGATTGATGGGGAGTTGATTGTCCTTGATGGTAAGGCTTATCAAGCCAAGGGGTCTGGTCAAACACCTGAAATCGTTGAGGTAGCAGCAGATGCTCTTATTCCCTATGCAGCAGTGGTTCCTCATCAGGCAGAAGTGATTTTTCGTCAGCGCTTTGAGATGACGGACAAGGAATTGGAAAAGCGAATTGAGTCCTACTATGATGGGGAAAATCTTTTTCGTTCCATCAAGATTCATGGCGAATTTTCACAAATGCACGTGCGGATGATTCCTAAATCCACCCCTGATACCAAGTTTGCTGATGTAGCGACTCACCAACCTGAATATAGCCGTGAAAATGTATCGGGAACTATTGTTGGATTTTGGACACCGGAGATTTTCCATGGGGTGAGTGTTGCAGGCTACCATTTGCATTTTATCTCAGATGATTTGACCTTTGGTGGGCATGTGATGGACTTTGTTATCAAAGAAGGAATGATTGAGGTTGGGGCAGTCGACCAGTTGGACCAACGTTTTCCAGTCCAAGATCGCCAGTATTTATTTGCCAAATTTAACGTTGACGAGATGAAGAAAGATATTGATAAGTCAGAATAGGAGAAAAAAATGACAGTACATATTATCCTCACCATGATCGCTTTGGTTCTCATTCTAGTAGGTGGAACTTGGTATGCCAAAAAACGGTTTAAAATCTCTCTTGCAGTGATGGGCTTGGGGGCAATCGCATTTTTTGTTTCTTCTCAAGTGTTAGAGAAGATGGTTCACCTTCTGGTACTTCATCCGCAAAAAGACGGAACCATTTTACTAGCGCAGGAGCATCCTTTCTTATACGTCCTTTATGGGATCGCTATGGCAGCCCTCTTTGAAGAGACGGCCCGTTTTATCTTTTTTAAATGGTTGGAGAAAAAGAGAAAGTTGGAAGATAGAGATGCTTGGGCTTATGGCTTAGGACATGGAGGTTTGGAGATGCTCTATCTCGGAATGGGAAGTTTGATTAGCCTTTTGATCCTCTTTTCACTCCTACAATCTTCAAACTCTGATGCGGCGAATCTTCTTACAAAGAGTACATTAGAAACAGTTCAGTCTCTATCAGCATGGCAGATCTATCTACTAGGGGTTGAGCGTGTTCTTGCTCTGGTTTTCCAAATTAGCCTTACTGTCTGGGTCTATCAAAGTGTCCGTCAAAAGAAATGGATCTATCTCATTGCTGCCTATGGCTTGCATGCTTTGTTTGACTTGGCTCCAGCCTTATCTCAAGTGGGATGGATTACAAATCCACTTTTAGTTGAGTTCATCCTTCTCGCAGAACTTATAGCTCTTGTCTGGCTAACAAAATCTACATTTTGGAAAAAATCATAAAAAGAGGGTGACCTCTTTTTTTATGTGAAGATTGGATACAGAAATTTCCAGTCGTCAAAAATCTTTAAAAATGGTATAATGAAATCACTTTACAAAAGGATGAGAGATATGACATTAGTAACTAGAATACAAGAACAATTAGAAGGAATTGATATTCGTTTCAAGGAACCTTTGAAGACCTATACCTATACAAAGGTTGGAGGTCGAGCGGATTATCTAGTTTTGCCACGTAATCGCTATGAGATGGCGCGTGTCGTCCAATTTGCCAATCAAGAGAATATTCCTTGGATGGTGCTTGGGAATGCCAGCAATATCATCGTGCGTGAAGGTGGAATCCGTGGTTTTGTCATCTTATGCGATAAGCTTAATAACGTTTCAGTTGATGGTTACACTATTGAAGCAGAAGCTGGAGCTAATTTGATCGAGACAACACGTATTGCACTTCGTCATAGTTTGACTGGTTTTGAATTTGCTTGCGGTATTCCGGGAAGCATCGGAGGAGCTGTCTTTATGAATGCGGGTGCTTACGGAGGAGAGATTGCCCATATCTTGCAGTCTTGTCAAGTTTTGACCAAAGAAGGGGAAATCGAGACCTTGTCAGTCAAGGACTTGGCTTTTGGTTACCGCCATTCAGCTATTCAGGATTCTGGGGCTGTTGTTTTGTCAGCTAAATTTGCTCTATCTCCAGGGAATCATCAAGTTATCAAGCAAGAAATGGACCGCTTGACGCACCTACGTGAACTCAAACAACCATTAGAATACCCGTCTTGTGGGTCAGTCTTTAAGCGTCCAGTTGGGCATTTTGCAGGACAGTTGATTTCAGAGGCTGGCTTGAAAGGCTATCGTATCGGTGGTGTGGAAGTATCTGAAAAGCATGCCGGTTTCATGATCAATGTTGCTGACGGAACGGCCAAAGACTATGAAGACTTGATCCAATCTGTTATCGAAAAAGTCAAGGAACACTCAGGTGTCACCCTTGAGAGAGAAGTCCGAATCTTGGGTGAGAAAGAATAAGGTTGGGGTAGAAAAGTTGCTGCTATAACCATTGTAAAGGGGGTGAAAGCCTATCGTTAGTGAAGATGTATGTAGGCAGTTCAATCTCCTACACGAGGTAGTAGCGGCCTGACAGAGCCCTGATCTGTTAATTTATGAAAAAGAAGGAATTTATGACAATTGAAAAAACCAATTATTGAATTCAAAAACGTCTCTAAAGTTTTTGAAGACAGCAACACCAAGGTTCTCAAAGACATCAACTTTGAGTTGGAAGAAGGGAAGTTTTACACTCTTTTAGGCGCATCTGGTTCAGGGAAATCAACCATCCTAAACATCATTGCAGGTTTACTGGATGCGACGACAGGGGATATTTTACTGGATGGGGTGCGGATCAATGATATCCCGACCAACAAGCGAGACGTCCATACGGTTTTCCAATCCTATGCCTTGTTTCCACATATGAATGTGTTTGAAAATGTTGCCTTTCCCCTCCGCTTGCGTAAAATCGACAAGAAAGAAATCGAACAACGTGTAGCGGAAGTTCTCAAGATGGTTCAGTTGGAAGGTTATGAAAAACGTTCCATCCGTAAACTCTCTGGAGGACAACGTCAGCGTGTGGCCATTGCCCGTGCCATTATTAACCAGCCCCGTGTGGTTTTGTTGGATGAGCCCTTGTCAGCGCTGGACTTGAAATTGCGAACAGACATGCAGTACGAACTGCGTGAATTGCAACAACGATTGGGAATTACCTTTGTCTTTGTCACTCACGATCAGGAAGAAGCCCTCGCCATGAGTGACTGGATTTTCGTTATGAATGATGGTGAGATTGTTCAGTCAGGAACGCCAGTGGACATCTACGATGAGCCAATCAACCACTTTGTTGCCACCTTTATCGGTGAGTCCAACATCTTGCCAGGAACTATGATTGAGGACTACTTGGTTGAGTTTAATGGCAAACGATTTGAAGCGGTTGATGGAGGGATGAAGCCAAATGAGCCAGTTGAGGTTGTCATTCGTCCAGAGGATTTGCGCATTACCCTTCCTGAAGAAGGCAAGCTCCAAGTTAAGGTTGATACACAGCTCTTCCGTGGGGTTCACTATGAGATTATCGCCTATGACGAACTCGGAAATGAATGGATGATTCACTCGACCCGTAAGGCCATTGTAGGTGAGGAAATCGGTCTGGACTTTGAACCAGAAGACATCCACATCATGCGTCTCAACGAAACCGAAGAAGAGTTCGATGCTCGTATCGAGGAGTACGTAGAAATCGAAGAGCAAGAAGCAGGTCTGATTAACGCGATCGAGGAGGAAAGAGATGAAGAAAACAACCTCTAAACTCTTTGTAGTGCCCTACATGCTTTGGATTGCCCTCTTTGTTCTCGCACCCTTGGTCTTGATTTTCGGTCAATCCTTTTTCAACATTGAAGGGCAGTTTAGTTTAGAAAACTATAAATCCTACTTTGCGTCACAAAACTTGACCTATCTCAAAATGAGCTTCAACTCTGTGCTCTATGCTGGGATTGTGACCATGGTGACGCTTCTCATCAGCTATCCAACAGCTCTCTTTTTGACCCGTCTCAAGCACCGTCAACTCTGGCTCATGCTGATTATCCTGCCAACTTGGATCAATTTGCTCCTCAAGGCCTATGCCTTTATCGGGATTTTTGGTCAAAATGGCTCTATTAACCAATTCTTGGAATTCATCGGAATCGGTTCGCAGCAGTTGCTCTTTACGGATTTCTCCTTTATCTTTGTCGCAAGCTACATTGAACTTCCCTTTATGATTTTGCCGATTTTCAATGTCTTGGATGACATGGATAACAATCTCATCAATGCCAGCTATGACCTCGGTGCGACCAAGTGGGAAACTTTCCGCCATGTTATCTTCCCTCTGTCTATGAACGGTGTGAGAAGTGGGGTTCAGTCGGTCTTTATCCCGAGTTTGAGTCTCTTCATGCTGACACGTTTGATTGGTGGGAACCGTGTTATCACCTTGGGAACAGCTATTGAGCAGAACTTCCTGACCAATGACAACTATGGAATGGGTTCTACCATCGGTGTGATCCTCATCCTGACCATGTTTCTCACCATGTGGGTGACCAAGGAAAGGAGAGAACGATGAAAAAATTTGCCAATCTCTACCTAGCCTTTGTCTTTATCATCCTTTATTTGCCAATTTTTTACTTGATTGGCTATGCCTTTAATGCAGGGGATGATATGAACAGCTTTACAGGTTTTAGCTTGAGCCATTTTCAAACCATGTTTGGTGATGGCCGTCTCATGTTGATCCTCACCCAAACCTTTTTCTTGGCTTTTCTATCTGCCTTGATTGCGACCATTATCGGGACTTTCGGTGCTATTTACATCTATCAGTCTCGTAAGAAATACCAAGAAGCCTTTCTATCACTCAATAATATCCTTATGGTTGCACCTGACGTTATGATTGGTGCCAGCTTCTTGATTCTCTTTACACAGCTTAAGTTTTCACTTGGCTTTTTGACGGTTCTATCTAGTCACGTGGCCTTTTCCATCCCTATCGTGGTCTTGATGGTCTTGCCTCGTCTCAAGGAGATGAATGCTGACATGATTCATGCGGCCTATGACTTGGGAGCCAGCCAGTTTCAGATGTTTAAGGAAATCATGCTACCGTACCTGACTCCGTCTATCATTGCAGGTTATTTCATGGCCTTCACCTATTCGCTAGATGACTTTGCCGTGACCTTCTTTGTGACGGGAAATGGCTTTTCAACCCTGTCAGTTGAGATTTACTCTCGTGCTCGTAAGGGTATTTCCCTAGAAATCAATGCCCTCTCTGCCCTTGTCTTTCTCTTTAGTATTATCCTAGTGGTTGGATATTACTTTATCTCACGTGAGAAGGAGGAACAAGCATGAAAAAACTCTATTCATTTTTAGCAGGAATTGTAGCGATAATCCTTGTCTTGTGGGGAATTGCGACTCATTTAGATAGTAAAATCAATAGCCGAGATAGTCAAAAACTGGTTATTTACAACTGGGGTGACTACATCGATCCAGAACTATTGGAGCAATTTACAGAAGAAACAGGCATCCAAGTACAATACGAGACCTTTGACTCCAATGAAGCCATGTATACCAAAATCAAGCAGGGTGGAACAACCTACGACATTGCTATCCCGAGTGAGTACATGATCAACAAGATGAAGGACGAAGACCTCTTGGTACCACTCGATTATTCAAAAATTGAAGGGATTGAAAATATCGGACCTGAGTTCCTCAACCAGTCTTTTGATCCGGGCAATAAATTCTCCATTCCTTATTTTTGGGGAACCTTGGGAATTGTCTACAATGAAACCATGGTAGATGAGGCGCCTGTGCATTGGGATGACCTCTGGAAGCCAGAATACAAGGATTCCATCATGCTCTTTGATGGAGCGCGTGAGGTGCTGGGACTCGGGCTTAACTCACTTGGTTACAGTCTCAACTCCAAGGATCCTCAGCAGTTGGAAGAGACAGTAGATAAACTCTACAAACTGACTCCAAATATCAAGGCCATTGTGGCAGACGAGATGAAAGGTTACATGATCCAGAACAATGCTGCTATCGGCGTGACCTTCTCTGGGGAAGCCAGCCAGATGTTGGAGAAAAATCCTAATCTCAAGTATGTCGTTCCGACAGAGGCCAGCAATCTTTGGTTTGACAATATGGTCATTCCCAAAACCGTGAAAAACCAAGATGCAGCCTATGCCTTTATCAACTTTATGTTAAAACCCGAAAATGCTCTTAAAAATGCAGAATATGTCGGCTATGCAACACCAAATAACACGGCTAAGGAACTGCTCCCAGAGGAGACCAAAGAAGACAAGTCCTTCTATCCAGACGCTGATACTATGAAACACCTGGAAGTTTATGAGAAATTTGACCATAAATGGACAGGAAAATACAGCGACCTCTTCCTCCAGTTTAAAATGTATCGGAAGTAGGAGATAAACGTAAGAAACGAATCAGTTAGAGCTGGTTCGTTTTTTATGATGAAATTAATAAATCAAACTTATAAAAGTTTGACCATAACTACACCTTTTTGTATAATAATATATGAGAAATGTAAAGTTAAGCAAATATTATGGGAGGAGAGTTTGTCATGGATATAAAGTTAAACGATATTTTGAATATAAGTGAGCAAAATCAGAGAAAATTCAAGGTGAAATTTAATAATTGGACGGGTGAAAATCCAATTCAGACCTATTTGAGAGACGAAGAAATAATTAATAACTACAACTTATTTTGGAGAACAAATAAGCGATATTTCAATGTTGGAGATATTGTCATAAATTTCATTAAGATTGATAATAACAAATGGTTATTAACTACTATAAAAGAAGTGAGTAAGGAACTTTTTGTTACTGGAGGACAAAATTATGAAGGAATTGAACTAAAGGAATATTCAGCCCTTTTTGGTCGTCTAATTATTAGGTACAGAAAAGAATCTAGAGGTTCAGTTCTAAAGTATACAACTTGTAAGGAAAAACTTGTGATAGAGCAATTGTTATCAGATTCATTTGGAGGAGAAGAATTTCCGGGATATGATAATATTTCTTTGTCTTACAAAGAATTAGAATTGATTTTACGTTTGAGAAAGAAAGATTGGATAACTGCTTTAGAAAATCAAAAAGCTGTTTATCTTATTACGGATAAGCAGAATGGTAAATTATATGTAGGCTCAGCAACTTCAAACTACGGCATGCTTTTACAACGTTGGCAATCCTATGTGGATAATGGACATGGTGGCAATAAAGAACTTAGGATTTTAGTTGAAAAACAAGGGTTGAATTACGTTAAAGAAAATTTTCAATACTCTGTATTGGAAAACTATAACGGAAAAATAGATGATAAGTTTGTGTTAAAACGTGAATCCTGGTGGAAAGAAGTTTTAAAATCTAGGGAACATGGTTATAATGCAAATTAGGAGGGAATATGAATAATCTGAATGATTGGGAAAAAGCTCGTCGAGAAGAAGAATTGAATCAAGAGCTAAAAAGACAGAATAACTTGTTGGAACAGCAGAGATGGGAACAGCAATTTTCTAACCAAAAACAACAGGCAGCACTAGATGAACAAAATCGTCTTGCTCGAGAACAACAAGAAACATTAAAAGAGAGAAATGAGTTAGAACGTCAGAGACAATGGGATGAGGAATCTCGACATCAAAGAGAGTTAGAATTACGTATAGAGCAACAATATAAAGATAATATATTTGATTTAAAAAAACTTTGGGCCAAAGCTGAAACTGAAGATGAGAGAGGGAGAATTCAGATACTCTTAGCAGAAGCAGAAGCTGACTGGAATGAGTATTTGTTGGAGAAAGAGAGAGAAGCAGAAAGAAAACGATTAGCTACAGAGCGATTTCAATTAGAACAACAGGAAGAAAGAGAACAGAATGAATTATTAGAGCGTCGTAGAAAGAAAATAAGTAGAATAAAGTGGTTTTTCGGAATAGCTATAAGCTTACTTTTTTTATTGATAATTGGAACTTTTTTCATAGGAATGACCAAGTCTAAATCATCTCATAACAGTACTAAGCAATCAACTCAATCATCTAATTCAGAAACCTCCACAAGTTCTACAAAGCAAGCTTCTCTTGGTGGTAATAAATCTACAGATAAGCAAACATCAACAACAACATCTCCCACTTCTAGGCCACAAGCTACAAAAGTATATATTGGAAACTACATTGGTCAAAAATTCTCGGATGTTATAGCTGAATTGAAGAGTAAAAATATTCCTGAGAATCATATAAAAGTTGAGGAAGAAGAAAGTGATGAGTATTCTCCCGGTACAATTTTACGTCAGAGTTTGTCAGAGGGAACTTTATATGATTTGAATGATTCATCAGGTATTATTTTGACTGTTGCAAAAAAACGAACTAGTGTTGCCATGCCAAATTATGTAGGTTAGAGTTTAGAATTTACCAAAAATAATTTAACCAACATTGTTGGTATAAAAGAAGCTAATATTGAAATAGTGGAAGTAGCCAGTGCTCCTGAGGGTACTGCTGAAGGAACAGTAGTTGATCAAAGACCTAAGGCAGGGGAAAAGGTTCATTTGGAAAATACAAGAATTAAAATTTCAATATATAAACCCAAAAATACTCAAACATCACAAAGTAGATCTAGATAAATTAAGAGGTTAATGCAGAAGTTTATGATTCGTTGTCAACAACCTTGACGAACTCCTCCAAAAACGATATAATAAGAAAGTTGAGAATTGATTTTCTGTCGTCTTAGTCCAGAGAAATGGCGGTGCTGCGAGCCATCTAAGCTAGGAAGTCATGCTACTCAATCAGACAATTGCATAAGAATAAGAGAATGACAAGTTCATTGAATGAAGGTGGTACCGCGGTTTTTCGCCCTTCGTGATATGAGCTTGTCTTTTGATTTTTGGAGGTGTTTATGAAGACATTTCTCGTGAAACAAAAGTTTCGTCTTGGGGGCGAACGCTTTGATATCAAGGATGACAGAGGAGTAGTGAACTATCAGGTGGAAGGCTCTTTCTTCCAAATTCCTAAGACCTTTACCATCTATGACGCCTATGGTGAGCAAGTCAGTGAAATCAGTAAAGAATTTTTCACC
The DNA here is from genome assembly GCF_000286475.1 of Streptococcus sp. BS35b. Classification (NCBI taxonomy): domain Bacteria; kingdom Bacillati; phylum Bacillota; class Bacilli; order Lactobacillales; family Streptococcaceae; genus Streptococcus; species Streptococcus sp. BS35b. Next base: position 54,175 of record NZ_ALKH01000013.1, on the reverse strand, counting down.
TTGCTTCCTCGCTTTACTATCCAGTTACGAAACGGTTCCAATTTCGTCATTCGTAAGAAGTTGACCTTCTTTCGAGATAAGTATGAGTTTGACAATCTGGGGCTTCGTATCGAGGGCAATATCTGGGATTTGAATTTCAAATTGTTGGATGACCGCGACCAAGTGATTGCCGAGATTCGGAAAGAGATTTTCCATTTAACCTCGACTTACACCGTAACCGTCTATGAAGACTCTTATGCAGACCTGGTCATTTCCCTCTGTGTCGCGATTGACTATGTGGAGATGCTGGAAAGCCAATCAAATTAAACAAGTAAATAAGGAGATATTATGAAACAACTATCTAGTGCTCAAGTTCGCCAAATGTGGCTAGATTTCTGGGCAAGTAAAGGACACTCTGTAGAACCATCAGTCAGCTTGGTTCCAGTAAATGACCCAACACTTTTGTGGATCAACTCAGGGGTTGCTACCCTTAAGAAATACTTTGACGGAACCATTATCCCTGAAAACCCACGTATTACCAATGCGCAGAAAGCTATCCGTACTAACGATATTGAAAACGTAGGGAAGACTGCGCGTCACCATACTATGTTTGAAATGTTGGGGAACTTCTCTATTGGAGATTACTTCCGTGACGAAGCTATCACTTGGGCTTATGAGCTTTTGACAAGTCCTGAATGGTTTGATTTCCCAGCTGAAAAACTCTACATGACCTACTATCCAGAAGATAAAGATTCTTACAACCGCTGGATTGAAGTAGGAGTGGACCCAAGCCACTTGATCCCAATCGAAGACAACTTCTGGGAAATCGGTGCTGGACCTTCTGGGCCAGATACTGAAATCTTCTTTGACCGTGGAGAAGCCTTTGACCCAGAAAACATCGGTATTCGTCTGCTTGCAGAGGATATCGAAAATGACCGTTATATCGAAATCTGGAACATCGTTTTGTCACAATTTAACGCTGATCCAACTGTTCCTCGTAGTGAGTACAAGGAATTGCCGCACAAGAACATTGATACGGGCGCTGGTTTGGAGCGTTTGGTGGCAGTTATCCAAGGGGCTAAGACAAACTTTGAAACGGACCTCTTCATGCCGATTATCCGTGAAGTTGAGAAATTGTCAGGTAAGGTCTACGACCAAGATGGCGATAACATGAGCTTTAAGGTCATTGCTGACCATATTCGTTCTCTTTCATTTGCCATCGGTGATGGTGCCCTTCCAGGAAATGAAGGTCGTGGTTATGTTCTTCGTCGTTTGCTCCGTCGTGCTTCTATGCACGGTCAAAAATTGGGTATCAACGAGCCTTTCCTTTACAAACTCGTTCCAACTGTTGGAAAAATCATGGAAAGCTACTACCCAGAAGTGCTTGAAAAACGTGACTTTATCGAGAAAATCGTGAAGAGCGAAGAAGAGTCATTTGCCCGTACCCTTCATTCAGGTCAACACTTTGCAGAAACCATTGTAGCTGACTTGAAAGCTAAAGGACAAAGCGTTATCGCTGGGCAAGATGTCTTCAAACTCTATGATACATATGGATTCCCAGTTGAATTGACAGAAGAAATCGCTGAAGAAGCTGGTATGACAGTCGACCGTGAAGGTTTTGAAGCAGCTATGAAAGAGCAGCAAGAACGTGCGCGTGCGTCAGCTGTCAAAGGCGGCTCAATGGGAATGCAAAATGAAACCCTTCAAAACATTACAGTGGAAAGTGTCTTCAACTACAATGCCAGTCAATTGCCTTCTAAGTTGGTGGCTATCGTGGCTGACAATGCAGAAGTAGAAGCTGTTTCAGAAGGAACTGCCTCTCTTATCTTTGCAGAAACTCCATTCTACGCTGAAATGGGTGGACAAGTAGCTGATCACGGTCAAATATTGGACGAGTCAGGTAAGGTTGTGGCTACTGTAACAGATGTTCAAAAAGCACCAAACGGACAAGCTCTTCATACTGTTGAAGTTCTTGCACCACTTACTTTGAACCAAGAATACACATTGGCTATCGATACCAATCGTCGTCACCGTGTCATGAAAAACCATACAGCAACTCACTTGCTCCATGCAGCCCTTCACAATATCCTTGGAAACCATGCGACACAAGCAGGATCCCTTAACGAAGTCGAATTTCTTCGCTTTGACTTCACACACTTCCAAGCAGTAACTCCTGAAGAATTGCGCGCCATTGAACAACAGGTCAATGAGAAAATCTGGGAAGCAATTGCAGTAGAAACTGTTGAGACAGATATTGACACTGCTAAAGAAATGGGAGCTATGGCTCTCTTTGGTGAGAAATACGGTAAAGAAGTCCGTGTTGTAACTATCGGTGATTACTCTGTTGAGCTTTGTGGTGGTACCCACGTTGGCAACACTTCTGAGATTGGTCTCTTCAAGATTGTCAAAGAAGAAGGAATCGGATCAGGAACTCGCCGTATCTTGGCAGTGACTGGTAAGGAAGCCTTTGAAGCCTATCGTGAACAAGAAGACGCTCTGAAAGCTGTCGCAGCAACCTTGAAAGCTCCTCAACTCAAGGAAGTACCTCACAAGGTGGAAGGGCTTCAAGAGCAACTCCGTCAACTCCAAAAAGAAAATGCAGAATTGAAGGAAAAAGCTGCAGCTGCAGCTGCAGGTGATGTCTTCAAGGATGTGAAGGAAGTCAACGATCACCGTTACATTGCTAGCCAAGTATCTGTATCAGATGCAGGTGCCCTTCGTACCTTTGCGGATAACTGGAAACAAAAAGACTACTCTGATGTGCTTGTCCTAGTCGCCGCTATCGGTGACAAAGTCAATGTTCTTGTAGCTAGCAAGACAAAAGATGTGCATGCAGGAAACCTGATCAAAGAATTGGCTCCAATTGTCGATGGACGTGGTGGTGGTAAACCAGACATGGCCATGGCAGGAGGAAGCAACCAAGCGAAAATCCAAGAACTCTTGGATGCAGTAGCTGGTAAATTATAAGACAATAAAGATCTATCCATTTGGGTAGGTCTTTTTGTGCATACAAAAAAGCCAAATCCGGTTGGATTTGACTTGTAACTGATAGGTTTATTTTGCTGCCCAGACACTGACTGAACCCGCTGCTACTAGAAATTCTCCATAACCGTCAGCATTGATTGTAACTTGATCGTGGTGGTTTCCAAGTAAATCTACGAAAGTTTGGTCAGCCCATTCTTGCCCGACAAACATAGACTTGCTATTTTCTTGGTCATTGGAGATAAGGACAGCAATTGGAGATTGATGTTCAGCACCTGAACGAACCCAACCGATACAGTTGGCATCGTCAAAGTAGTCTGTTTGCTTTCCATAGGCTCTGTCTTTTCGGATGGCTAGGAGACGATCAAGAACTTCTCTGAAATCTTGTTGAGCAAATTGCCCTGAGATACCGTAATAGTCTCCGTAAAAGACACATGGAAGCCCATCTTGGCGTAATAGAATAAGGGCATAGGCTGCTGGTTTGAACCATTCTTCAACAGTAGACTCAAGGGCTTGACCTCGTTGGGTATCGTGGTTGTCGACAAAGGTCACAGCCTTATCGGGTTTTAGTTCAACCAAGCTATCTGTGAAAATGCCACGAAGGTCGTAGCTTGCTCCAGCCTGACTAGCTTCAAAGAGATTCTGGTGGAGACGAACATCGACAAGGTCAAAACGTTCTTCTGTTTTTTCAAGGTAGTCTAGATTGGCTTCTTTATCTGGGTTCCAAAATTCCCCAAAAACATAGAAATCTTGACCGTATTTTTCCTTCATATCACGGATGAAATTGCGCATAAAGAAAGAGTCAATGTGTTTGACGGCATCCAAGCGGAAACCAGCAATACCAGTCGTTTCCATGAACCAGTCAGCCCAGTCATAGATATTTTTGATCACTTCAGGATGCTTAAAGTCTAGGTCGGCATACATGAGGTAGTCGTAGTTGCCGTTTTCATTATCGACCAATTCCTCGTTTGCCCAGCCCTTGTTGTCCCCCTGGATCAGGTAAATGCCAGATTTACGGCGTTTGGCATCATAGTCTGTACCTGTGAAGTGGTACCAGTGCCAGTGGAAGTCATTGTAGGTATTTTGACGACCATCGAAAGTAAAGTGAGTCCAACCATTGATGGTGAAGGGCTCGCTTAGTTGAACGGTACGGTCCTCAGGGTCCACTTCAATAACCTGAAAGGATTCCATGTGATCGGCTGCAGCCTTGTGATTGAGCACCACATCAGCCATAGGTCGAATTCCCTGAGCCTTTAGAGCTTGAATGGCTTGAAGATAGTCTTCTTTAAACCCATACTTGGTACGGACAGTCCCTTTTTGATGAAATTCACCTAGGTCAAAAAGATCGTAAACACCATAGCCGACATCTTTTTCGTTGGTTGCCTTGAAGGCAGGTGGCATCCAGACATGGCTGATACCAAGGTTTGCTAGGTGCTCTGCGTCTTTTGTCAGTCGAGCCCAGTGTTGGCCGTCGTGGGGCAGATACCACTCAAAGTATTGCATAAGTGTCTGATTTTGCATTGTTTTTCCTCTTGCTTATCAATGATGAGTTATATTCTACCATAAAGTTTAGAACTAGGCAAACGTTTGCGCAATTTTCTATACTCATTTATGTTTTTGTCTATTTTTAGCGAATAGAATCTCTCCTTCCATTATAAGGGAAAAGATGTTTTGGTGAAAAAGTAAATGGAATAAACTTATTTTAACAAAAATGGCATTTAGTAAACTAAAGTAAAAATGGATAAGCGGTTTCTTTTTTGAGAATTGTCATAAAATTTGCTATAATAGTAGTTATGAATAGAATTAGGGTCAGCAGACATGTTGAAAAAAAGCTAGCTAAGGGTCTAGTTCTTTTGGAAGCAAGTGATTTAAGAGATATTGGTCTAACGGATCAGGCAGTAGAAGTTCTTAGTCAAGACGGGAAATTTTTAGGGAGCGCCTATCTTTCCCAGCAAAACAAAGGCATTGGTTGGATGGTCAGTAAGGAAAAGGTTAGCTTTAACCAAATCTTTTTTGAAGCTCTGTTTCGTAAGGCCAAGGAAGTTAGAAAGCCTTATTATCAGGATGACTTGACTACTGCCTTTCGCCTTTTTAACCAAGAGGGGGATGGCTTTGGCGGTCTGACTGTTGATCTCTACGGAGATTATGCTGTCTTTTCGTGCTACAACTCCTTTGTTTACCAGATTCGAAAGTTGATAGTAAAGGCTTTTAAGGAAGTTTTTCCTGAGGTCTTGGGTGCTTATGAGAAGATTCGTTTTAAAGGTCTAGACTACGAGTCTGCCCATGTTTATGGTGAGGAAGCGCCAGACTATTTTACTGTTCTTGAGAATGGCGTGCTCTATCAAGTCTTTATGAATGATGGCTTGATGACAGGGATTTTTCTAGACCAGCATGAAGTTCGTGGGAGTCTGGTTGACGGTCTAGCCATGGGCAAATCCTTGCTCAATATGTTTTCCTATACGGCTGCCTTTTCAGTTGCTGCAGCTATGGGAGGCGCGAGTGAGACAACTTCTGTCGACTTGGCCAAACGGTCGAGAGAGCTATCAGAAGCTCATTTTCAAGCAAATGGATTCAGCACGGACAATCACCGTTTTATCGTTATGGATGTCTTTGAATATTTCAAGTATGCCAAGCGAAAGGGTTTGACCTATGATGTGATTGTTCTTGATCCGCCGAGCTTTGCCCGCAATAAAAAACAAACATTTTCTGTGGCGAAGGACTATCACAAGTTGATTTCCCAGAGTCTAGAGATTTTAAATCCGGGAGGCGTTATCATTGCCAGTACTAATGCTGCCAATGTTTCCCGCCAGAAATTTACAGAACAAATTGATAAAGGTTTTGCAGGAAAAAGGTATCAGGTCTTGAACCAATATGGTCTTCCAGCAGACTTTGCCTATAATAAAAAAGATGAAAGCAGTAATTACCTCAAGGTGATTAGTATGAAGGTTAGTAAATGAAATTAGTCGTCTCAGTAATGCCAAGAAGTTTAGAAGAAGCGCAAGAACTGGATGCCACTAGGTATGAAGATGCCGATATCATTGAGTGGCGTGCGGACTTTCTTGCAAAGGACGCTATTTTACAGGTAGCACCTGCTATCTTTGAAAAATTTGCAGGACGCGAACTGGTCTTTACCCTTCGGACTCGCGCTGAGGGAGGAGAAATTGAACTTTCCTCAGAAGAGTATGTTCAAATTATAAAGGAAGTGGCGCAACTCTATCAACCAGACTATATTGATTTTGAGTATTTCAGCTACAAGGACGTTTTTGAGGAAATGTTGGATTTTCCAAATCTCGTATTGAGCTATCATAATTTCCGTGAAACACCTGAAAACATGATGGAAATCCTGTCTGAGTTGACCAGTCTCTCTCCGAAAGTGGTCAAGGTATCAGTTATGGCCCATACGGAGCAGGATGTTTTAGACCTGATGAACTACACACGAGGATTTAAGACACTCAATCCTGAGCAAGAGTACGTGACCATTTCCATGGGGAAAATGGGCAAGGTATCACGCATTACTTCAGATGTGACGGGTTCAAGTTGGTCATTTGCTAGTCTGGATGAAGCGAGTGCCCCAGGTCAGATTTCATTGGCTAACATGAAAAAAATCAGGGAGATTTTGGATGAAGCTTGATGGCTATACACGTTTAGCTGCAGTTGTTGCCAATCCCATCAAACACTCTATTTCACCCTTTATCCATAATAGGGCCTTTGAGGCGACAGCTACCAATTGTGTCTATGTGGCTTGGGAGATTGAAGCGAGTGATCTGGCAGAAACAGTCGCCAATATTCGCCGTTACCAGATGTTTGGGATCAACCTGTCTATGCCTTACAAGGAGCAAGTGATTCCTTATCTGGATGAGTTGAGTGATGAGGCTTGTTTGATTGGGGCGGTCAATACAGTTGTTAATCAAGACGGAACGTTAATTGGATATAATACAGATGGCAAGGGATTTTTTAAGAGCTTGCCTTCTTTTACAATCTCGGATAAGAAAATGACCATTCTGGGCGCAGGTGGTGCGGCCAAATCCATTTTGGTTCAAGCTATTTTGGATGGCGTCAGTCAGATTTCAGTCTTTGTTCGTTCAGTTTCCATGGCAAAAACAAGACCTTATCTAAACAAGTTGCAGGAGCAAACAGGATTTAAAGTGGACTTGTATGCTTTAGAAGATCTTTCTGAACTGCAAGAAAGAATTGCCAACTCGGATCTGCTAGTCAATGCGACTAGTGTTGGGATGGATGGCCAGTCGTCGCCAGTTCCAGAAAGCATCAATTTGCCAGAAACTCTCTTGGTGGCAGATATCATTTACCAACCTTTTGAGACGCCATTTTTGAAATGGGCTAGAAGTCAGGGCAATCCAGCCGTCAATGGTCTAGGAATGTTGCTCTATCAAGCTGCTGAAGCTTTTCAACTATGGACAGGTAAGGCAATGCCGACAGATGAGATTTGGCAGTCCTTAACAGAAAAATATAAATAGTGAAAAGGAGACCCTACTATGAAAATCAGAATCGATATTCCGCATCATCCTTATGATATTCAAATTGAAAAAGGTTGTCTAGCTCAGGCTGGTCAGTGGTTGCGAGAACTCTGGCAACCTCAAAAAGTGGTTATCGTAACCGACAACCATGTAGCTTCTCTCTATGCAGAGAAGGTTAAACTCAGCCTAGAAGATGCTGGTTTTCAGGTAGCAGTATTTGACTTTTTAGAAGGCGAAGAACGAAAAAATTTAACAACTGTTCAGAAGGTCTATGAATTTTTAGTCAAGCAAGGTCTGACTCGTAGCGATGGAATCGTGGCTCTAGGTGGTGGTGTCGTTGGGGACCTGGCTGGTTTCGTAGCCTCTACCTATATGCGGGGGATTCACTTTGTTCAGATTCCGACTAGTTTGACTGCTCAGGTTGATTCTTCTATCGGCGGAAAGACGGGTGTCAATACTCCTTTTGCTAAGAATATGGTGGGGACCTTTGCCCAACCGGATGGGGTTCTGATTGACCCGCTTGTCCTTGAAACTCTTGGGAGAAGAGAGCTGATTGAAGGAATGGGGGAGGTCATCAAGTATGGCTTGATTGAGGATCCAGAACTGTGGGCTCTTTTGACGGAGCTAGATGGTTCTGTAGAGAGTATTCTGGAACATGCAGAGACTTTGATTGAACATTCTTGTCAGGTTAAGCGCAAGATGGTGGTTGAGGATGAGTTGGACAATGGTGTTCGCCTTTACCTCAATTTTGGGCACACTATTGGCCATGCTATTGAAGCGACTGCCGGTTATGGCAAAGTCATGCATGGTGAGGCTGTGGCCATGGGAATGGTGCAGATTGCCAAGATTGCTGAGGGAAAAGGCCTCATGTCAGAAGGAATAACCCAGTCCATTACAGAGATGTGTCAGAAATTTGGACTACCTGTTGACTATGAAAACTGGGATGTTGACAAGCTTTATCAAGCTTTGACTCATGACAAGAAAGCGCGTGGCAATACCTTGAAATTGGTCTTGGTACCAGAGCTTGGTTCAGCGACCATTCACCCAGTTTCTCTGGAAGAGATGAAAGACTACTTGGTAAAATAAGGAGAACGTATGAGATATTTAACTGCAGGAGAATCACACGGTCCTCGTTTGACGGCTATCATTGAAGGAATTCCCGCTGGACTTCCTTTGACAGCTGAGGATATTAATGGAGACCTTAAACGCCGTCAGGGTGGCTACGGTCGTGGTGGCCGTATGAAGATTGAGAGTGACCAGGTTGTCTTTACTTCGGGCGTTCGTCACGGGAAGACGACAGGGGCTCCGATTACCATGGATGTCATCAATAAGGACCACCAAAAATGGCTGGATATCATGTCTGCAGAAGACATCGAAGACCGCCTCAAAAGCAAGCGGAAAATCACTCATCCTCGTCCAGGTCATGCCGACTTGGTAGGGGGCATCAAGTACCGTTTTGATGATTTGCGAAATTCCTTGGAGAGGTCATCTGCCCGTGAAACCACCATGCGAGTAGCTGTTGGGGCAGTAGCCAAACGACTTTTGGCTGAGCTAAATATGGAGATTGCCAACCATGTCGTGGTCTTTGGTGGCAAGGAAATCGATGTGCCTGAAAATCTGACCGTGGCTGAGATTAAGCAACGAGCTGCCCAGTCTGAAGTTTCTATTGTCAACCAAGAAAGAGAACAGGAAATCAAGGATTACATTGACCAAATCAAGCGTGACGGTGATACTATCGGTGGAGTTGTGGAGACAGTTGTCGGAGGCGTACCAGTCGGCCTTGGTTCCTATGTTCAATGGGACAGAAAATTGGATGCGCGATTGGCCCAAGCAGTTGTTTCTATCAATGCCTTTAAAGGAGTAGAATTTGGTCTTGGTTTTGAAGCTGGTTACCGTAAAGGCAGCCAGGTTATGGATGAAATTCTCTGGTCTAAAGAAGACGGCTATACTCGTCGTACCAATAATCTGGGTGGTTTCGAAGGTGGTATGACCAATGGGCAACCGATTGTTGTTCGTGGTGTTATGAAACCCATTCCTACTCTTTACAAACCATTGATAAGTGTGGATATCGAAACCCACGAACCTTACAAGGCAACTGTTGAGAGAAGTGATCCGACTGCTCTTCCAGCAGCAGGTGTGGTTATGGAAGCCGTTGTGGCTACGGTTCTGGCTCAAGAAATCCTTGAAAAATTCTCATCAGATAATCTTGAGGAACTAAAAGAAGCGGTAGCCAAACACCGAGACTATACAAAGAACTATTAAGGAGTCCTTATGGCAAAAACCATTTATATCGCAGGTCTCGGTTTGATTGGTGCTTCGATGGCACTCGGTATCAAGCGTGATCATCCTGATTATGAAATTCTAGGTTATAATCGCAGTCAAGCTTCGAGAGATATTGCCTTGAAAGAAGGTATGATTGACCGTGCGACGGATGATTTTGCCAGTTTTGCTCCTTTGGCAGATATCATTATCCTCAGTTTGCCAATCAAACAAACCATTGCTTTCATCAAGGAGTTGGCCGACTTGGACTTGAAAGAAGGAGTGATTATCTCGGATGCCGGCTCAACCAAGTCAGCCATCGTGGATGCGGCGGAGCAGTATTTAGCTGGCAAGCCTGTCCGCTTTGTCGGGGCCCATCCCATGGCTGGTAGCCACAAGACAGGGGCTGCCTCTGCGGATGTTAATCTCTTCGAAAATGCCTACTATATCTTCACACCTTCAAGCCTGACAAGTCCTGACACACTTGAGGAAATGAAGAATCTGCTTTCAGGCCTTCATGCTCGTTTTATCGAGATTGATGCCCTGGAGCATGATAGAGTCACTTCTCAGATTAGCCATTTTCCTCATATTCTGGCTTCCAGCCTTATGGAGCAGACGGCAGTTTATGCTCAAGAACATGAGATGGCAAGACGCTTTGCAGCGGGTGGTTTTCGAGATATGACTCGCATTGCGGAAAGCGAGCCAGGTATGTGGACTTCCATTCTCTTGTCCAATCGTGAGACTATTCTAGAGCGAATTGCGGATTTCAAGGAGCGTTTGGAAGCGATTGGTCAGTCTATCAGCAAGGGAGATGAAGAGCAAATCTGGAACTTTTTCAATCAGGCGCGTGAGCAACGTCAGGCTATGGAAATCCATAAGCGTGGTGGTGTGGATAGCTCTTACGACCTCTATGTCGACGTTCCTGATGAAGAAGATGTCATCTTGCGGATTTTGGAATTGCTACGAGGAACTTCCTTGGTCAACATTCACATCAACGAAGAAAACCGTGAGGATATTCACGGGATTCTACAAATTTCATTTAAAAATGCTCAGGATATGGAACGAGCTGAGCGCTTAATTACAGAAAATACGGACTACACAGTCGTCATCAAATAAGGAGAAAACCATGTCAAATATTTACGATACTGCAAATGAACTCAGTCGCGGGTTACGCGAATTACCAGAATACAAGGCTGTTAAAGCAGCAAAAGATGCCATCCAAGCTGATGAACAAGCTAGCAAGATTTTTGCAGACTATATCGCCTTCCAGCAAGAAATCCAAGTCATGGCGCAAACGGGACAAATGCCAGACGCCTCTTTCCAAGAAAAGATGCAGTCTTTCAGCAAGCAAATCCAAGAGAATGCTCTTTTGTCAGATTTCTTTGCCAAACAGCAACAATTGTCTATTTACCTTTCAGACATTGAAAAAATTGTCTTTGAACCCGTTTCAGAATTATTGAAATAGTATTTTATCTGTATAAAAGCCAGAAATTTCAGGAATTTCTGGCTTTTTTGTGATAAAATAAGAAAAAGTATTGCAAGTATGAGGTCAACTATGAAACTAAAAACAAACATTCGCCACTTACAGGGTAGTATCCGGGTTCCAGGTGACAAGTCTATCAGCCACCGTTCGATTATTTTTGGAAGTTTGGCTGAGGGCGAGACTAAGGTTTATGATATTCTGCGTGGAGAGGATGTGCTCTCAACCATGCAGGTTTTTCGTGACCTTGGTGTTGAAATTGAGGACAGAGATGGGGTTATTACGATTCAAGGTGTTGGAATGGATGGCTTAAAAGCTCCGCAAAACGCCTTGGATATGGGGAATTCTGGCACCTCGATTCGCCTGATCTCAGGTGTTCTTGCTGGTGCAGACTTCGAAGTAGAAATGTTTGGAGATGATAGTCTTTCTAAACGCCCTATGGATCGCGTGACGATTCCATTGAAAAAAATGGGCGTTAGCATTTCAGGGCAAACTGAGCGAGATCTGCCTCCCCTTCATTTAAAAGGGACGAAAAACCTAAGACCTATTCAGTATGAATTGCCAATCGCCTCTGCCCAAGTTAAGTCAGCTTTGATGTTTGCAGCCTTGCAGGCTCAGGGGGAGTCCGTTATTCTCGAGAAAGAATGTACTCGTAACCACACCGAAGATATGCTACAGCAATTTGGTGGCCATTTAAGTGTGGATGGCAAGAAAATCACAGTTCAAGGACCACAAAAACTGACCGGACAAAAGGTAGTTGTTCCAGGAGATATTTCCAGTGCAGCCTTTTGGTTGGTCGCAGGTTTGATTGTTCCAAACTCTCGTGTGGTGCTGCAGGATGTGGGCATCAATGAAACGCGTACAGGTATTATTGATGTCATTCGTGCCATGGGTGGAAGATTGGAAATAACTGATATTGACCCAGTTGCTAAATCAGCAACCCTGATTGTCGAGTCTTCAGACCTGAAGGGAACAGAGATTGGTGGATCCTTGATTCCACGCTTGATTGATGAATTACCCATTATTGCTCTTCTCGCGACACAAGCGCAAGGTGTAACAGTCATTAAGGATGCTGAGGAACTCAAGGTCAAGGAAACAGACCGCATTCAGGTGGTGGCAGATGCCTTAAATAGCATGGGGGCGGCTATCACTCCTACAGCAGACGGGATGATTATCAAAGGGAAATCAAGACTTCATGGCGCTAGAGTCAATACGTTTGGTGACCATCGAATTGGAATGATGACAGCCATCGCAGCCCTCTTAGTTGCTGATGGAGAAGTGGAACTTGACCGTGCTGAAGCCATCAATACCAGCTATCCTAGCTTCTTTGATGATTTGGAGAGCTTGATTCATGGCTAAGGTATTACTCGGATTTATGGGGGCAGGCAAGTCGACAATCGCTAGAGGCTTGGACTCAGACTACATCGATATGGATACCTTAATTGAGGAACGTTTGGGCATGTCCATTGCGGATTTCTTCGCTGAAAAGGGAGAAGTGGCCTTTCGTCAAGTAGAGTCAGAAGTGCTAGCTGACTTACTAAAAACTGATCGTGTTGTATCAACTGGCGGAGGAGTTGTCATTTCTCAGAGAAATCGTGACTTGCTTAAGATTAATCCTGATAACATCTATCTAAAAGCCGATTTTGAAACCCTCTACCAACGTATCGCAGCTGACAAGGACAATCAGCGCCCGCTTTTTCTTAACAAAAGCAAGGAAGAACTGGCAGCTATTTTCCAAAAAAGACAGGCCTGGTATGAGGAAGTAGCCAGTCGGGTTTTGGATGTGACCAAGTTAAGCCCAGAGGAAATTATAGAGGAACTGAGATGAAAATTGCCTATCTAGGTCCCAAGGGATCTTTTTCGCATCATGTTGTGCAGACAGCATTTCCCAAAGAGGAATTGCAGGCTTTTGTCAATATCACAGATGTCATCAAGGCCTATGAACAGGGTTTTGTGGACTATTCTGTGGTACCGGTTGAAAACTCCATTGAAGGTAGTGTCCATGAAAGCTTGGATTACCTTTTTCACCAGGCTCGCATCCAAGCAGTTGCAGAAATCGTTCAACCCATTCACCAGCAGTTGATGGTGGTTCCAGGTCAGTCAAAAATTGAGAAAATCTTTTCCCATCCTCAGGCTCTGGCTCAAGGAAAGAAATTCATCGATGTGCACTATCCAGAGGCCAAAATTGAGGTAACAGCCAGTACCGCCTATGCGGCCCGCTTTATCTCGGAACATCCAGATCAGCCATACGCAGCTATTGCTCCTAGAAGTTCAGCTGAAGAATATGGATTGGAATTGATTGCAGAGGATATTCAGGAAATGGAAGCCAATTTCACACGTTTTTGGGTGTTAGGGACAGAGATACCGAAGATTCCTTTGAACTCACAAGCTGAAAAAATGAGTTTGGCCTTGACCTTACCAGACAACCTACCTGGTGCTCTTTACAAGGCACTTTCGACTTTTGCTTGGAGAGGGATTGACTTAACAAAGATTGAAAGTCGCCCCCTTAAAACAGCCTTAGGAGAATACTTTTTCATTATTGATGTGGACTATAGTGACAAAGAACTGGTTCATTTTGCCAGACAAGAACTAGAGGCCATTGGGATCCAGCACAAGATTTTGGGAACCTACCCAATTTTTACCATAACTGATTTAGAAAAGGAGAGTCAATGAGCAAAGAAAATCCTTTAAGTCATCACGAGCAGTTACGTTATGACTATCTCTTCAAAAATATTCATTACCTCAACGACCGTGAACGGAGGGAGTTTGATTATCTGCAACAAAAAATGACAGGTCCCAAGTCTGAAGTTCACCATTTCTACCAAGAGGAAAAAGAAGAAACTTGGGGTAGAGATATTGATCTTCCGACTTATGGCAGTAGAAGTCGATCTAAGAGACGTGAAAAGGTAGCTCCTTTGCCTAAAGTCAAAAAGAAAAAAAGAAGAATTCGCTTCAAACGAATACTGACTTGGTTCTTGCTGTTGATTACATGTGTGGCTGCAGGGATGATTTTCATGTTTCTTCGAGGGTTCCAGTCAGCGGCCAATCCAACAAATAAGCCAGCTGACGCCAAGGCGGCTCAAGTAGAGGTCTTTAACGGTCAGGATACCAAAGACGGTGTGAATATCCTAGTCATGGGGACAGATGGCCGTATCGGTCAAAATAGTGCAGAAACCCGTACCGATACGATCATGGTGTTAAATGTCAGCGGATCGGATAAGAAGATCAAGCTAGTCAGCTTTATGCGTGACAACTTAGTTTATATCGACGGGTACAGTAAGATTGTAAATGGCCAGAAACAGACGGATAACAAACTAAATGTTGCCTATGAACTTGGGGAACAAGAAGGGCAAAAAGGGGCTGAAATGGTCCGCAAGGTTCTAAAAGACAACTTTGATTTGGATATTAAGTACTATGCTCTAGTTGACTTCCAGGCCTTTGCAACAGCTATTGATACCCTCTTCCCTGACGGAGTAACGATTGATGCCCAATTCTCAACATTGAATGGTCAACCTTTGACAGAAGCTACAGTTGGAGATGACCTTCATGCAACAGAGACAGAGTCGCCAACTCAAACTATCAAAGTTGGAAAACAGCAGATGAATGGATCCACCTTGCTGAACTATGCTCGCTTCCGTGATGATGATGAGGGAGACTATGGCCGTACCAAGAGACAACAACAAGTCATGTCAGCTGTTCTTGAGCAGATTAAAAATCCAACCAAGCTTTTTACAGGATCAGAGGCACTTGGAAAAGTCTTTGGAATGACTTCAACAAATCTACCGTATAGCTTTTTGTTGACCAATGGATTATCTGTCCTAGAAGGTGCTCAAAATGGCATTGAAAGACTCACCGTTCCAGAACTTGGTGACTGGGTAGATGCTTATGATGTCTATGGAGGGCAAGGACTTCTTGTCGATCAAAATAAATACCGGACCAAACTCGCTCAAATGGGGATGAGATAAAAGTCGATAAATGAAAATCAAAGTTTGATTCACTAGTGAAATGGTGGTCGGAGCTTTGGTTTTTCTTACTATCTGATAGATTTTTAAGGCTTTTTTATGGTATAATAAAATGATATAACTCGTTATTGGACAGAAGAGGAGAGATATGAGTGATTTGAAAGCGATTCAGGCTCGTAGTCTGGAAATGGCTGAATATTTTGTCGCGTTTTGTAAAGAACATGATTTATTATGCTACCTCTGTGGAGGAGGAGCTATTGGCGCCCTTCGTAATAAGGGCTTCATTCCTTGGGATGATGACTTAGACTTTTTCATGCCCCGCAAGGACTATGAAAAATTAGCAGAGCTGTGGCCACGTTATGCAGACGAGCGTTATTTCTTGTCAAAGAGTAAGAAGGATTTTGTAGACCGTAACCTTTTTATTACCATTCGTGACAAGGAAACCACCTGTATCAAGCCTTATCAGAAAGATTTGGATTTGCCCCACGGTTTGGCTTTGGATGTTTTACCTTTGGATTATTATCCTAAAAATCCGGCTGAGCGTAAGAAACAGGTTCGTTGGGCCTTGATTTATTCACTCTTTTGCGCCCAAACCATCCCAGAAAAGCATGGTGCAGTCATGAAATGGGGAAGTCGCATCTTACTCGGCCTAACTCCAAAATCTCTACGTTATCGCATTTGGAAAAAAGCTGAAAAAGAAATGACCAAGTATGGTCTGGCTGAGAGCGATGGAATTACGGAATTATGCTCAGGTCCCGGCTACATGCGAAACAAGTACCCGATCGCATCTTTTGAAGACAATCTTTTCTTGCCATTTGAAGGAACTGAGATGCCCATTCCAGTCGGTTATGATGCCTATCTCAGCACTGCTTTTGGGGATTATATGACACCGCCACTAGCGGACAAGCAAGTACCGCATCATGATGCTATTATAGCAGACATGGACAAGAGCTACACAGAGTACAAGGGAGAATATGGAGCATGATGGGAGAAAAAATAAGCGTTATTGTTCCGGTCTACAATGTAGAGGCCTATCTGGAGCGATGTGTGGAGTCGATTCTTCAACAGACTTATGCCCATTTTGAGTTAATCTTAATCAACGATGGTTCTACTGATTCCAGTGGACAGATCTGTGATCACTTAGCATCTCAGTATGAGAATATCAAGGTTTATCATATCGAAAATGCTGGAGTTTCAAATGCTAGAAATATGGGAATTCAGCTAGCGACGGGTTCTTGGGTTACCTTTATTGATAGCGATGATTTCGTTACCCAGGATTACCTAGCTACTTTAGCTAGTGCAGTTGAGGGGTTGAATGTAGGCTTTGTTATTGCTCCTCTGCACCATATTAAAAATGGCGTTGTAACAGACCTACCTCCACATTCTGGAAAAACAGAACTCTGGTCAACAGAAGAAACCATGAAGGAACTACTGATGACCACCAGAACGTCATTTTTTCCAGTTGCAAAACTGTTTAAGAGAGACCTGCTTGCGGATGATAAGTTTAATACCAATTATCACCTAGCTGAAGATGCTCTATTTTTAACTGAATTGCTACTAAAGACAAGATGCAGTTGCGTATTTATCGACAAACCTGTTTATTATTATGATCATCGTGAGGGAAGTGCAACAACATCTGTTAATCGACATGTATTTGACACGATAGAAGTTTATAAGCAAATAATTGCTCAAGTTTCACAAGCCTTCCCTAATTTAAAATACGAATTAATAAATAGAGAATGTTGGTCGTACATCACAGTTTACGATAAAATTATCTTTACTTCACGTGAAGAGTATCAAAAGGAGAAAGCTGAGCTGAGGACTTGGATTGTTCAGCATCGACGCGAAATATGGAAGGATGCTTATTTCACTACTTTTCGCAAGGTAGCGATCCTATCACTTGTCATTTCTCCATGGCTTTATAAGAAAATTGTTGGATTAAAAAACTAATATCATGAGAAGGAGTTGAAAATGAATTTTTCAAAAATGGATGAATACTTTGAAAAATCAAAACTATGGATTGCATATCTATTTGTTTTCATTTCGATTTTAAGTATGAGTTCACTGGTTTATAAGATAGCAAATCCCCTCTACAAGGGATTATCAGCGATTGTAGTGCTTTATATTTGCTATACCTTATTGTTTAAGTGGAAAGAAATCACAGCAGATCGCAAATTTCTATCCTTATTTGGACTCTTAGCTGGAAGTCATCTGCTATCAGCTATTTTCAATCGCTCTGGACATCTGATTGGAAATGTGATTGAAATTCTCTTCATGGTAACCTATGTTTTATTATTTACCATGTTACAATCAGGGCAACTTAAAAAATTATTTGACTGGATTGCCTATACGGTTCAAATTGTATCTTTTTCTTCAGCAATTTTTGCGTTTGGTTTATTGGTAAGTAGAGTCCTTATCCTATTTAAGATTGGCGAACAATCTTATTACTATGGTGTCATGAATGGACGTCTGTGGGGAATTGTCAATCCAAATGCTAGTGCGATATTTTCATACATTAGCATTATTTTGGCCATGTATTTGATCCATAAAGGAAGTAAATATTCTGTTTATCTTAAACTGAACAATGTGATTCAATTCGTTTACTTCGCTACGATGCAAAGTCGAGGAGCCTTACTTTCTTTACTTCTCATGATTGGACTCTATAGTTTCTTTGCTACTAGAGGAAGTATCGTTAAACGATTCCTCACTTTTATTGTTGCTGGTTTGCTGATTACTGCAACTAATATTGGATTAAGCTATGCAACTTCAATTTATATCTCATCTGAAACTGCGACTGTTTTAGATTTAAACAAAGGACAATCCTATGCTGAAACAGATTCGTCTGTCACTAAGAAGAACGGTGAACTCCATCTGATCGAAACAACACCAAGTGGTAGAACCTATATTTGGAAAAATGCCATCAAGATGGGAAGTACGAAACCAATTTTTGGTTATGGTGTACGAAATGTTCCAGATTACTACACAGAATATTTCAGTAAATTTGAGATTCAAAACTCCCTTATCGGTGGGAATTTCCATAACATTTTTGTGACCATATTTGTCAGTTCGGGAGTTCTAGGCTTAGCATTCTTCCTTCTTATACTGGTTTATGTCATCAAGCGCTTTTTAACTTATTTGATTGTTTCCAAGAAAAATACTGATAAATTGGTCATGATCCTTTTCTTCGGTATCTTGTTTGGTCAATTATTTGAAAGTCAGATTATGTATTCAACCAACTTTATTAATATCATCTTCTGGTTAGCGATTGGCTATGGACTTGTAGTCTGCAAACAGGATGAAGGAATTCGGTATCAAGAAGTAACAGATGTCAGTGAAATTCAACAGATGGAACTTGGAATCATGGAGTATATTCATGAAGTTTGTCAGAAAATTGGGGTTAAATATTTCTTAGCATATGGAAGTCTAATTGGTGCTGTTCGCCATCAAGGATTTATCCCTTGGGATGATGACATGGATATCTGCATGCTACGAGAGGATTATGAAAAATTGCAAGACTACCTTATCGCTAACCCTGATGAACGTTACGAGGTCATGTCTTATAAAAATAATCTCAACTATGTCTATCCCTTCATGAAAGTGCAGGATAACCATACTTACTTGCTAGAAGAAGATGTTCGCATCGATTCCAATATGGGAATCTATGTAGATATTTTCCCTGTAGATGGCTACGAGGATGACGTAGAATTTAAAAACAAGATGACGAAACTGATAAAGAAACGTCAATTGAGTTGCTACACCTTTAAAGGCATTACCAATACGAAAAGTGTACTGAATTCACTGCTACGCTATGTGTCAGTTATTATTTTCTATTTCACCAATACGAACAAATACGTTGCCCAGATTGAAGAACTTGCAAAATCCCGTAAAGTCTCAGATTATGAGCAAGTGGATTATCTTATCTACAAGGATATGAACAAACCAGTGTGGAGACGTGAATGGCTGGAACAAGTTACTACTGGAACATTTGAAGGTAAGGAATTTACCATTCCGAAAAATTATCATGAAATTTTGACCTCAGACTACGGAGACTATATGCAATTGCCACCGGTTGAACAAAGAGTATCTCATCATGATTTTAAATTATGGAAGATTGTTAAAAGGTCTAAATGACGGGATTGGGATTAAGAAACGTTTAAAAATATAGTCAAATTTAGGAGAATAAAACCTATGTCTGAAAGAACTTTAACTCTTGAAGAAATCAAGCAAGTAGAATTGGATATTTTAAAGTATCTGCATGAGCTTTGTGAACAACATCAAATCAAATACTTTATTGATTTTGGAACCTTACTAGGAGCTGTACGCCATAAAGGATTCATCCCTTGGGATGATGATACAGATATTTCCTTAGCGCGTGATGAATTTGAAAAACTGTATAAGGTTTTACAAAATGAAAATCATCCCTACTATAAATTGATTTCATTCAGAGAAACAAAGGGATATCCATACAGTTATATGAGAGTCTATGATGTAAGGACACGTCGAGATGCTAACCTCGTAGACCCAACGGTCGTATTGGGAACTTGCGTTGACATTTTTCCATATGATGGTGTCGTAACACAGGAAAGTGACCGTAAGAAAATGAAACTCTACAAATATTTCGTTCGCCTTTCTTCTTTGAATTTTAAAGGGATCAAGTCTGAGAATGGGGGACTTAAAAACCTCCCTCGTTATATGGGATCAGCTATTTTCCGCTTAACTTCCCCACAGCTATGGAATCAAAAATTAGAGAGCCTTGCTTTGAAGTATAGTGTAGATCAAGCAACAGATCTTACTTGTACTATCTATGACCCTTATTATCCAAATGGTATAAAAAAAGAATGGCTCTATGATTTGATTGATATGCCTTATGAAAACATTGTGGTCAAGGTTCCGAGAAAGTACCATGAAGTACTTGTCTACGAATTTGGAGAAAACTATATGACTCCACCCCCTATTGAGCAGCAAGTCCCAGGAGGGGATAAAAATTATTGGATTGATTAGATTAGTAAAAGTTGCTTGTCGTTTAAGATAAAGGAGTTTTCAAGGTGAAAAATAAATGGTTATTAAAATCAATTAGATATAGTGTTCTCGCATTCTTTCTATTACTGATTCAGTTCTCGCAAGGAGTAGATGCAGATACTGTCTCTGCAGGTTCGGGCAATCGTATCCATTTCATAAATACTAAAGCAAAATCTGGAAGTGATGCCATCCTTCTGGAAAGTAATGGTCATTATGCTTTGATTGATATGGGAGAAGACTATGATTTCCCTGATGGGAGTGACCCACGGTATCCAAGTCGCTGGGGAATTTCCATGAGAAATAATCAAGTATTGGAAGATCGCTTGATTCGCCACCTGGATCAAATAGGTGTAAAAAAATTAGATTTTATTATAGGAACTCATGTCCATAGTGACCATATTGGTGGAGCGGATGAAATACTCAATCGATATCAAGTCGGTAAGTTTTATTTGAAAAAATATTCAGATGATCGGATTACATCAAACTGGGGACTATGGGATAATCTTTTCAATTATGATAATGCTTTGAGAGCAGCTCAAAAACGAGGAGTTACTCTTATCCAGAATATTTCAGATGAGGATAGCCATCTAAAATTAGGTGATATGGATATCCAACTCTACAACTATAAGAATGAATATGATGCTGAAGGGAATCTAAAAAAGATTCGAGATGATAACTCCAACTCCATTGTTTCAGTAGTGACTGTGGCAGGAAAGAGAATCTATCTTGGTGGAGATTTGGATAATGCCGAAGGAGCAGAAGATAAGTTAGGTCCAGTTATCGGCAAGGTTGATATGATGAAATGGAACCACCATTATGATGCGACAATTTCAAATACGATTAATTTCCTTGAAAACTTATCACCAAAAATGATTATTCAGACAACTGGTGGAGATATTAATGTTGCTTCAACCAGAGAATACCTTCAGAAGAAAAATATTCAGGTTCTTCATGCTGCTAGCCAAACTCAAGACGCTACCGTTTTTGATATTAGCGATAAAGGATTTGCAAATGTTTCAAATACCTTCCCTGATATCCCTGTAGTTGACGAAAAATGGTATCAAGAAGATGGTTATTGGAAATATCGTTTGACTGACGGAGAAATGGCTATCGGCTGGAAAGAGATTGGCGGAGCCACTTACTTCTTTAATGGAAAAGGACAAATGCAAGCAGGCCGCTGGCTTCACCTTAACGACGACTGGGGAGAAAATGCCAAAGGGAATGATTACTATCTGAACCAAAATGGTAAAATGCAAACTGGTGGTTGGTTCAAACTAGATGACTCTTGGTATTATATCCAATCAAATGGTGCTAGACGATTTAGCGAGCTCTCTGAAATTGGAGGGAAAAAGTATCTCTTTGCGGCAGATGGGAAGATGCTAACAGGACATCAAGTCTATAATGGCAAGAAGATGTTCTTTAGCGAAAGTGGTGCACTCCAAGCAGCAGGTAAGCCTTCAACTTGGCAAAAGATTGATTCAGATTGGTATTTCTATGATGAGGATGGGCTAAAGACTGTCGGTAAAAAGAATATTAATGAAAGCACGTACTACTTTAATCAAGAAGGTGTCATGCAAACTGGCTGGACCTTTGTTGATGGTTACTGGAACTATTTTGCAAGTTCTGGAGCTATGAAAACCGGCTGGGTCAAGGATCGGGAAACATGGTATTATCTGGATAAAGATGGCATCATGTTAACTGGCAGCCAAGATATCAATGGTGTTCGTTACTATTTGAATGCTAGTGGTGCCATGCAAACAGGCTGGGCCTTTGTTGATGGTCACTGGAACTATTTTGCAAGTTCTGGAGCTATGAAAACTGGTTGGATCAAGGATCAGGAAACATGGTATTATTTGGATAAAGATGGCATCATGTTAACTGGAAGCCAAGATATCAATGGTGTCCGTTACTATTTGAATGCCAGTGGTGCCATGCAAACAGGCTGGGCCTTTATTGATGGTCACTGGAACTATTTTGCAAGTTCTGGAGTTATGAAAACTGGTTGGTTGAAAGATAATGAATCATGGTATTATTTGGATCCAGAAACAGGTATCATGGCTGTAGGCTCTAAAGAAATTGACGGTAAGAACTATTTCTTCAGCTCTGCAGGTACTATGCAAGTTGGATGGCAGTGGTCAAATGATTCTTGGCATTATTACGCTACGTCGGGCGCACTTCAAACTGGTTGGTTGAAAGATGGTGATGCCTGGTATTATCTTGAAGGTAAGGAAGGCGTTATGTTAGTTGGCCTCCATCAAGTAGATGGTAAGCAATACTACTTTAGCAAATCTGGAGCCATGCAAACTGGATGGAAATGGTTTGATAATCATTACCGTTACTTTGAATCAAATGGAGCCATGAAAACTGGTTGGATAAAAGACAAAGGCGTCTGGTATTATCTAAATCCTGAAGATGGCATCATGTTGGTTGGCCTTCATAAAGTAAATGGTGATCATTATTACTTTGATGAATCAGGAGCTATGCAAACTGGTTGGAAACAGCTTGATGGTAATTGGTACTATTTCCAAGCTGATGGTTCTTTGTTGAAGAACGCAACAACACCTGATGGTTACAAAGTAAACGAAGAAGGTATCTGGAAACAGGCTGTTGCTGCTGTAAATAGCGAGGCAGTCAAGCCAGAACAGAAACAAGAAGCTAATTCCTCTATTGTTGAACAACCTAAACAAGATTCAAATCTAGAAGCCAACGCTTCTGATAAGAAAGAAAAAGAATAAAGAAAAAATCCCCTACTGGCAATTAATTTATCAGTAGGGGATTTTTTAATTTCGTTTTACTTTAGCAAGTACTAAGTTCAGAGCATAGTGGAGTGTTTTATCTTTAGCGATAAAGAGGGTCAAGAGGTAATAGATGCCACAAGTTGCTATGGTAGAAAGAACCATGAGAATCATATTGAAGTTTACTGTGTAGGAATTGATTTGGAAAATCATCTTGAAAATATAAAAGATTGGTATAAAACCAAGGGATATGAGGCTGTAACGTGTTAAGGTTATAAAAATTTCTTTTAAATTAATCAGTTGATGTTTTTTGATAAAATGAATTTCAAGTAAAACGACGATAGTTTCTGCGATAATGGTCGTAGCGATGTAATACTCAGGTGCAAAAATATTATTGAAATACAAGATACTATTTAATAGAATATTAGCGCCACCACCGAGGAAGTAGAAGGCAGTTAAACGATTTTCATGGTCATTGATAAAGATAATCTGTTTACCAAGAATCAATTCAATAGCCCAAATGATGGTACGAAAAGCGAAGACGCTAGTTACGATACCCGCTTCAAGATATTTTTCAGAAGAATAAATAACAGTTGCGTACCGTCCCAATATCATAATCCCAATACTAGTTGGAACCATAAGGAAATAGAATAAGGATGCCGCTTGATTAACGAGATAATTGTAGGACTTGTAATCCTTTTTACCGAGATAGTAGCCAAGGCGCGGAATACTTACGTTGATAGCTCCACTCAAGACACTGGCAATCAGCATGACGATACTATAGGCAATTGTATAATAGGAAATATAGTTTTCATCCGGTCCCTTGGTGATAAACATTCTATCTAGCAAGGTATAAAGCATATTAGCGTTTGCTAAGAGAAGCATAGTGAAGAGCGGTTTAGAAGCTTTAGCTAATTCGACGAATCCAATTTTAACAAAAGAAACTTCTCTCTTAATCCAAAGAAAACTAAGCAGGTAGTTGAGGATAGTGGTCGCTGTCATAACGATAGCATAAGGAACGATATCATCTGCCGTTTTAACAAAGGCGAAGATAGCGACCAGCATGGTAATTCGAATAATTAATGTTTTGTAGAGGATGAAGGCATAGTTTTCATAAGCCTCGTTCATCCATTCGATATTGAGAAATTGGAAGAGTGCTTGAGCCCCTAAGATGTAGTAGAGAACTTTCAGATTCTCAATGCTGGTGTCAAAGAAGATAATGAGGAAGTAGATACCTGTCGTCAGGAGAGAGGTGAAAACCGAGATATAAAACAACTTAGAAAAGACGTAGTTGATTTTATTCTTGTCATCCTTGACCTTACTAATAGCTCGAATCCCGTAGTTGTATATTCCAAAGGCAGCTAGTGGAATAACGAAACTTGCCCAGGTATTGGCTGTATTGAAATAACCGTAATTGGATTTGCTGAGAATCCGCGTCAGATAAGGATTGGTTATCAGTGGAAAAACGATATTGAGAATATTGACCAGCAAGCTGGCCAAGGCATTTACTTTTATATTTTTCATTGAACTTTCTTTCTTAAATCTAAAATCATATCTAGTATTATATCACATTCTCGCTTCATTCTTTTGATAAAATCGTAAAAATCTAGTATAATAGATAGACTGAAAGTATGAGGTTACTAGATATGAAGATGAAACAAATTAGTGATACAACACTGAAAATCACGATGACTTTAGATGATTTGATGGATCGGGGAATGGAGATTGCAGACTTTCTCGTTCCTCAGGAAAAAACCGAAGAGTTTTTCTATGCTATTTTAGATGAGTTAGAGATGCCAGACAATTTCTTGGATAGTGGCATGCTGAGTTTCCGCGTGACGCCAAAACCTGATAAGGTCGACGTCTTTGTGACCAAGTCCAAGATTGACCAAAATCTGGATTTTGAAGATTTGGCGGATCTACCAGACATGGAAGAATTAGCCCAAATGTCGCCAGATGAATTTCTCAAAACCTTGGAAAAGAGCATTGCAGATAAGACCAAGGACGATATTGAGGCCATCCAATCTCTAGAGCAGGTCGAAGCAAAGGAAGAAGAGCAAGAGCAGGCAGACAAGGAGACGGAGAATAAGAAAGAACCTTATATCTACTATATCTTGCGTTTTACAAGTCTTGCTGACTTAGTTGCTTTTGCAAAGACGGTTAACTACCAGATGGAAACATCTGAACTCTATAAGATGAATGGACACTACTATTTGACAATCTTAGTCGATGTGGAAAATCATCCAAGTCCATATCCAGCCTGGCTCTTGGCTCGTATGCGTGAGTTTGCAGATGACAGTGACATCAGTCGTTCCGTTTTGCAAGAGTATGGGCAAATATTGATTAACCATGACGCAGTTCTCGGTCTGCAAAAGATTTGTTCATAATTTTTAAAATCAATTTTCATTTATCAAGAAAGACGAATCATGGGATTCGTTTTTTTCTTTACCAGACTGAAATAGTGATTTACTATAATAGGAATTTTCATAAAATTCTGTTATAATGGCTATATCAGAAAATTTCTAGGAGACAAACATGACAGTTAAAATTGCTTTACTTGGATTTGGTACCGTTGCAAGTGGCGTGCCTTTCCTCCTAAAGGAAAATGGAGAAAAAATCGTTCAGTCGGCTCATTCAGAGATTGAAGTAGCCAAGGTATTGGTCAAGGATGAAGATGAAAAGAACCGCTTGCTTGCAGCAGGAAATGACTTTAACTTTGTAACCAATGTAGATGATATTTTATCAGACAAGGACATTACTATTGTAGTGGAATTGATGGGGCGTATCGAACCAGCTAAGACCTTTATCACTCGTGCCTTAGAAGCTGGGAAACACGTTGTTACTGCTAACAAGGACCTTTTGGCTGTCCATGGTGCAGAATTGCTAGAAATCGCTAAAGAGCATAAGGTAGCACTTTACTACGAAGCAGCAGTTGCTGGTGGGATTCCAATTCTTCGTACTTTGGCAAATTCATTAGCTTCTGACAAAATTACGCGCGTTCTTGGTGTCGTTAACGGAACTTCCAACTTCATGATGACCAAGATGGTCGAAGAAGGCTGGTCTTACGATGATGCTCTGGCTGAAGCACAAAGATTAGGTTTTGCAGAAAGCGATCCTACAAATGACGTGGATGGGATTGACGCAGCCTACAAGATGGTGATTTTGAGCCAGTTTGCTTTTGGTATGAAGGTTGCCTTTGACGATGTAGCACACAAGGGAATCCGCAACATCACACCAGAAGATGTAGCTGTAGCCCAAGACCTTGGCTATGTAGTGAAATTGGTTGGTTCTATCGAGGAAACTCCTTCAGGTATTGCTGCAGAAGTGACTCCAACCTTCCTACCTAAAGCACATCCACTTGCCAGTGTGAATGGGGTAATGAACGCAGTCTTTGTAGAATCTATCGGTATCGGTGAGTCTATGTATTACGGACCAGGTGCGGGTCAAAAACCAACTGCAACAAGTGTTGTAGCGGACATTGTCCGTATCGTTCGTCGCTTGAATGATGGTACCATTGGTAAAGACTTCAACGAATATAGCCGTGACTTGGTCTTGGCTAATCCAGAAGATGTCAAAGCTAATTACTACTTCTCAATCTTGGCTCCAGACTCAAAAGGTCAGGTCTTGAAATTGGCTGAGATTTTCAACGCTCAAGATATTTCCTTCAAGCAAATCCTCCAAGATGGCAAAGAGGGTGACAAGGCGCGTGTAGTGATTATCACTCATAAGATTAATAAAGCGCAGCTTGAGAATGTTTCAGCAGAGTTGGCCAAAGCTTCAGAATTTGACCTCTTGAATACCTTCAAGGTGTTAGGAGAATAAGATGAAGATTATTGTACCTGCAACCAGTGCAAATATCGGGCCAGGTTTTGATTCGGTCGGTGTAGCTGTAACCAAGTATCTTCAAATTGAGGTCTGTGAAGAACGAGATGAGTGGTTGATTGAACATCAGATTGGCAAATGGATTCCACATGACGAGCGTAATCTCTTGCTCAAGATTGCCTTGCAAATTGCGCCTGACTTGAAACCAAGACGCTTGAAAATGACCAGCGATGTTCCCTTGGCGCGTGGTTTGGGTTCTTCTAGCTCGGTTATCGTTGCTGGGATTGAACTAGCCAACCAACTGGGCAAGCTCAACCTATCTGACCATAACAAATTGCAGTTGGCGACCAAGATTGAAGGACATCCTGACAATGTGGCTCCAGCAATTTACGGCAATCTCGTTATTGCAAGTTCTGTTGAAGGAAATGTTTCAGCGATTGTGGTTGACTTCCCAGAGTGTGATTTTCTAGCTTATATTCCCAACTATGAATTGCGCACTCGAGACAGCCGCGGTGTCTTGCCTAAAAAATTGTCCTACAAGGAAGCTGTTGCAGCTAGTTCTATCGCCAATGTGGCGGTTGCAGCCTTGTTGGCAGGAGACATGGTGACAGCTGGCCAAGCGATTGAGGGAGACCTCTTCCACGAGCGCTATCGTCAAAGTCTGGTCCGTGAATTTGCGACGATTAAGCAAGTAGCCAAAGAGAATGGTGCCTATGCAACCTACCTTTCCGGTGCTGGACCGACAGTGATGGTCTTGGCTTCTCACGACAAGATGCCGAAGATTAAGGCGGAATTGCAAAAGCAGTCTTTCAAAGGCAAACTGCATGATTTGAAAGTTGATACCCAAGGTGTCCGTGTAGAAGCAAAATAAAGAATAGAAGATAGGATGGGGAAACTCTTGACCAGAGGGCTTCCTATCCTTTTTTTGAAAAGAAGTTTATACTCAATGAAAATCAAAGAGCAAACTAGGAAGCTAGCCGCAGGTTGCTCAAAACATGGTTTTGAGGTTGTAGATAAGACTGACGAAGTTAGCTCAAAATACTGTTTTGAGGTTGCAGATGTAAGCTGACGTGGTTTGAAGAGATTTTCGAAGAGTATTAGTTAAAAACTTGATAAAGGAGAAATAAAGATGGCAGAAATTTATCTAGCAGGTGGTTGTTTTTGGGGCCTAGAGGAGTATTTTTCACGAATTTCAGGCGTATTAGCAACCAGTGTAGGCTACGCTAATGGCCAAGTCGAAACGACCAATTACCAGTTGCTCAAGGAAACAGACCATGCAGAGACTGTTCAAGTGATTTATGATGAGAAAGCAGTGTCACTTAGAGAGATTTTGCTTTATTATTTCCGTGTCATTGATCCCTTGTCTATTAACCAACAAGGGAATGACCGTGGTCGCCAATATCGAACGGGAATCTATTATCAGGATGAAGCAGACTTGCCAGCTATCTACACAGTAGTGCAGGAGCAGGAGCGTATGCTGGGTCGAAAGATTGCAGTAGAAGTGGAGAAACTTCGCTACTATATTGTGGCGGAAGACTACCACCAAGACTATCTTAAGAAGAATCCTTCAGGTTACTGTCATATCGATGTGACCGATGCTGAGAAGCCATTGATTGATGCAGCAAACTATGAAAAACCTAGTCAAGAGGTGTTAAGGGAAAGTTTGTCAGCAGAGTCTTACCGTGTCACCCAAGAAGCTGCAACAGAGGCTCCATTTAGCAATGCTTATGACCAGACTTTTGAAGAAGGGATTTATGTAGACATCACGACGGGTGAGCCACTCTTTTTTGCCAAGGATAAGTTTGCCTCAGGTTGTGGGTGGCCAAGTTTTAGCCGTCCGATTTCCAAGGAATTAATTCACTACTACAAGGACTTGAGCCATGGGATGGAGCGAATCGAGGTTCGTTCTCGGTCAGGCAATGCTCATTTGGGTCATGTTTTCACAGATGGACCTCGTGAGTTAGGTGGCCTCCGTTACTGTATCAATTCGGCTTCCTTGCGTTTTATAGCCAAGGATGAGATGGAAAAAGCAGGATATGGCTATCTATTACCTTACTTAAACAAATAAAACTGAGGGTGGGGCTTCCCACTTTCTTCATTTCCAGAATAAGAATAGAAGGGATCTATGAAACACTTACTATCTTACTTCAAACCCTACATCAAAGAATCCATTTTGGCACCCTTGTTCAAGTTATTAGAAGCTGTTTTTGAACTCTTGGTTCCCATGGTGATTGCAGGTATTGTTGACCAGTCCTTGCCCCAGAGAGATCAAGGGCATCTATGGATGCAGATTGGCCTGCTCCTTATCTTTGCAGTGATTGGCGTTTTAGTGGCCTTGGTAGCCCAGTTTTACTCAGCTAAGGCTGCGGTGGGTTTTGCCAAAGAATTGACAGACGACCTTTATCGTCATATTCTTTCCTTACCCAAGGACAGCAGAGATCGTTTGACAACTTCTAGCTTGGTGACTCGCTTGACTTCGGATACTTACCAGATTCAGACTGGTATCAATCAATTCCTGCGTCTCTTTTTGCGAGCGCCTATTATCGTTTTTGGTGCCATTTTTATGGCCTATCGCATCTCAGCTAAGCTAACTTTCTGGTTTTTAGTTATGGTTGTCATTTTGACGATTGTCATTGTCGGTCTCTCTCGACTTGTCAATCCTCTTTACAGTAGTCTCAGAAAGAAAACGGACCAGCTGGTTCAGGAAACACGCCAGCAGTTGCAAGGGATGCGAGTTATTCGTGCTTTTGGTCAAGAAAAACGAGAGTTACAGATTTTTCAAACCCTTAACCAAGTTTATGCCAGATTGCAAGAAAAGACGGGTTTCTGGTCTAGTTTGTTAACACCTCTGACCTATCTGATTGTTAATGGAACTCTTCTCGTCATCATCTGGCAGGGCTATATTTCAATTCAAGGAGGTTTACTCAGTCAAGGTGCCCTGATTGCTCTAATCAACTACCTCTTGCAAATCTTGGTAGAATTGGTTAAGCTCGCCATGCTGATTAATTCCCTCAACCAGTCCTATATCTCAGCCAAGAGAATCGAGGAAGTCTTTGCAGAGTCTCCCGAAGATATTTTTTCAGAATTAGAACAAAAACAAGCTACCGGTGATCGGGTTTTGCAAGTCAAAGAATTGACCTTTACCTATCCTGATGCGGCCCAGCCTTCTCTAAGAAACATTTCCTTTGATATGAATCAAGGGCAGATCCTTGGTATCATCGGGGGAACTGGTTCAGGTAAATCAAGCTTGGTTCAAGTCTTACTTGGTCTTTATCCAGCAGACAAGGGGAGCATTGACCTTTATCGAGATGGATGTAGTCCTCGTAATCTTGAGCAGTGGCGGTCTTGGATTGCCTACGTGCCCCAAAAGGTCGAACTCTTTAAAGGAACTATTCGTTCCAATTTGACTTTGGGTTTCAATCGAGAAGTGTCTGACCAGCAACTCTGGCAGGCCTTGGAGATTGCGCAAGCTAAGGATTTTGTCAGTGAAAAGGAAGGACTCTTGGATGCCCTGGTTGAGGCAGGAGGTCGAAATTTCTCAGGTGGACAAAAACAAAGGCTATCTATTGCCCGAGCAGTCTTGCGCCAAGCTCCATTTCTCATCTTAGATGATGCGACCTCTGCCCTCGACACCATTACCGAGTCCAAGCTCTTGAAAGCTATTAGAGAAAATCTGCCAAATACGAGCTTAATCTTGATTTCTCAACGGACTTCGACACTTCAGATGGCTGACCAGATTCTCCTCTTGGAAAAAGGTGAATTACTAGCTGTTGGCAAGCACGATGACTTGATGAAAACTAGCCAGGTCTATCGCGAAATCAATGCATCCCAACATGGAAAGGAGGACTAGCATGAAACGACAAACCGCAAACCAGACGCTCAAACGTTTGGCCATAGATTTAGCAAGCCATCCCTTCCTCCTTTTCCTAGCCTTTCTAGGAACTATTGCCCAAGTTGCTTTATCGATCTACCTACCTATATTGATTGGACAGGTCATTGACCAGGTCCTAGTAGCTGATTCTTCACCAGTTTTTTGGCATATTTTCATTCAGATGATCTTGGTGGTCATAGGAAATACACTGGTACAATGGGCCAATCCTCTCCTCTATAATCGCCTAATCTTCTCTTATACTAAAGATTTGCGAGAGCGAATCATTTATAAGCTCCATCGTTTACCGATTGCTTTTGTGGATCGGCAGGGCAGTGGAGAGATGGTTAGTCGTGTGACCACAGACATAGAACAGTTGGCAGCTGGCTTGACCATGATTTTTAACCAATTTTTCATTGGTGTCTTGATGATTTTGGTTAGTATTCTAGCAATGCTCCAAATTCATCTCCTCATGACCCTCTTGGTCTTGCTGTTGACGCCTCTGTCCATGGTAATTTCACGATTTATTGCTAAACGCTCTTATCATCTCTTTCAGAAGCAAACAGAGACCAGGGGGATTCAGACTCAGTTGATTGAAGAATCGCTTAGCCAGCAGACTATTATCCAGTCCTTTAATGCTCAGACAGAGTTTATTCGAAGACTGCACGAGGCTAATGCCAACTACGCAGGCTATTCTCAGTCAGCCATCTTTTATTCTTCAACGGTCAATCCTTCGACTCGATTTGTCAATGCGCTCATTTATGCCCTTCTTGCTGGAGTGGGAGCCTATCGTATCATGATGGGGTCCACCTTAACCATTGGACGTTTAGTGACTTTTTTGAATTACGTCCAACAGTACACCAAACCCTTTAATGATATTTCTTCAGTTCTAGCCGAATTGCAAAGTGCTCTCGCTTGTGCAGAGCGTGTCTATGCTGTCTTAGAAAGTCCTGAGGTGGCTGAAACAGGTAAGGAAGTCTTGACCAGCGACCAAGTGAAGGGGGCTATTTCCTTTAAGCATGTTTCTTTTGGCTACAATCCTGAAAGGATTTTGATTAAGGATTTGTCTATCGATATCCCAGCTGGTAGCAAGGTAGCCATCGTTGGTCCAACAGGTGCTGGTAAGTCAACCCTCATCAATCTCCTCATGCGTTTTTATCCTATTAACTCGGGAGATATCTTGTTAGATGGTCGTTCCATTTATGATTATACCCGAGCATCATTGAGACAGCAGTTTGGCATGGTGCTCCAAGAAACCTGGCTCAAGCAAGGAACCATTCATGACAATATTGCCTTTGGAAATCCTGACGCCAGTCGGGAGCAAGTGATTGCCGCTGCCAAAGCAGCCAACGCAGACTTTTTCATCCAACAGTTGCCACAGGGGTACGATACCAAGTTGGAAAATGCAGGAGAATCCCTCTCTGTTGGGCAAGCCCAGCTCTTGACCATCGCCCGAGTCTTTCTAGCTATCCCTAAGATTCTTATCTTAGACGAGGCGACTTCCTCCATCGATACACGGACAGAGGTGCTAGTACAGGATGCCTTTGCTAAACTCATGAAGGAACGTACAAGCTTTATCATTGCTCACCGTTTGTCAACTATTCAGGATGCGGATTTGATTCTTGTCTTGGTAGATGGTGATATTGTTGAGCATGGTAACCATCAGGATCTCATGGCTAGAAAGGGCAAGTATTACCAAATGCAAAAAGCAGCAGCTTTTAGCTCTGAATAACCCATTCTCTTTTGAAATTTTATAGACGAAAAAAGTTGCCTTCGGGTGACTTTTTTGTTACAATAGCTAGAAAAATTATTCACTGTAAATTGTCTTATAGAAAAGGAGCCTATAATGAAAGTCTATCAGCATGTAAATATCGTGACTTGTGACAAAGATTTCCATGTTTATTTGGATGGTGTCTTAGCCGTTAAGGACTCCCAAATTGTCTATGTCGGTCAAGAGGAGCCAGAGATTTTAGAGCAAGCTGAGCAGATTATAGACTATCATGGAGCCTGGATCATGCCTGGTTTGGTCAATTGCCATACCCATTCTGCTATGACAGGTTTGCGAGGGATCCGGGATGATAGTAATCTCCACGAATGGCTCAATGACTATATCTGGCCAGCAGAAGCAGGATTTACTCCCGATATGACTACTAAGGCAGTCAAAGAAGCTCTGACGGAGATGCTCCAGTCAGGGACAACAACCTTCAACGATATGTATAATCCCAATGGTGTGGATATTGAGAGAATTTATCAGGCAGTTAAGGCTTCCAAGATGCGTTGTTATTTCTCACCGACCCTCTTTTCTTCAGAGGCAGAAACAACTGCTGAGACCATAAGCAGAACACGTGCCATCATAGAGGAAATCTTAGGATATGAAAATCCAAATTTCAAGGTTATGGTAGCTCCACATTCTCCCTATAGCTGTAGTAGAGACTTACTTCAAGCGAGCATAGATATGGCCAAAGAGCTGAATATTCCTCTCCATATCCATGTAGCGGAGACCAAGGAAGAGTCAGGAATTATCCTCAAACGCTATGGCAAACGCCCCCTCGCCTTTCTAGAAGAACTAGGTTACTTAGATCATCCGTCTGTCTTTGCTCATGGGGTCGAATTAAACGAGCGGGAAATTGAACGTTTGGCAACCTCTCAAGTGGCTATCGCACACAATCCTATTAGTAACCTCAAACTGGCCTCAGGAATTGCTCCAATTATTCAACTCCAAAAAGCAGGGGTAGCAGTCGGAATTGCGACTGACTCGGTAGCTTCCAATAACAATCTAGACATGTTTGAGGAAGGACGGACAGCAGCCCTTCTTCAGAAAATGAAGAGTGGAGATGCCAGCCAATTTCCTATCGAAACAGCCCTTAAGGCACTGACAATCGAAGGAGCTAAGGTTCTTGGAATGGAAAACTTGATAGGAAGTCTGGAAGTTGGCAAGCAAGCAGATTTTCTGGTCATCCAACCACAAGGAAAAATCCATCTCCAACCTCAGGAAAATATGCTCTCTCACCTCGTATACGCAGTCAAATCCAGTGATGTTGATGATGTCTATATTGCTGGAGAACAGGTTGTCAAGCAAGGACAAGTTTTGACAGTAGAGATTTAAAAAAATATTTCTAAAAAAATCAAAAAAAGTTTGCAAAAATCTTGCATTCTTTTTTTGTCTATGCTATACTTATATACGGTTTGAAGAAACTGCCTAAGACAGTAGGGGAGCTCGACTCGTAAATATCCTACCGAGGACAAAACGTATCATGTAAAAAGAAGCGTATTGTACTTTCGTGTCTAGGTTTGGGCGCGTTTTTCTTTTGAAAAATTCCCCAAGCAAAATAATTACGGAGGTGAACACACTAATGAGTGAAGCAATTATTGCTAAAAAAGCGGAACTAGTTGACGTAGTAGCTGAAAAAATGAAAGCTGCTGCATCTATCGTCGTTGTAGACGCTCGTGGTTTGACAGTTGATCAAGATACAGTTCTTCGTCGTGAGCTTCGTGGAAGCGAAGTTGAGTATAAAGTTATTAAAAACTCAATCTTGCGTCGTGCAGCTGAAAAAGCTGGTCTTGAAGATCTTGCATCAGTATTTGTTGGACCATCTGCCGTAGCATTTTCTAATGAAGATGTTATCGCACCAGCGAAAATCTTGAACGACTTTGCTAAAAACGCTGAAGCACTTGAAATCAAAGGTGGTGCAATTGAAGGCGCTGTCGCATCTAAAGAAGAAATCGTTGCTCTTGCAACTCTTCCAAACCGCGAAGGACTTCTTTCTATGCTCCTTTCTGTACTTCAAGCGCCAGTGCGCAACGTTGCTCTTGCAGTCAAAGCGGTTGCAGACAACAAAGAAGACGCAGCTTAATATTAAGCTACGCAGCGTAGCCTAGCTACGGAAAAACGATTATAAAATTAAAAACTTATTTGGAGGAAATAACAATGGCATTGAACATTGAAAACATTATTGCTGAAATTAAAGAAGCTTCAATCCTTGAATTGAACGACCTTGTAAAAGCTATCGAAGAAGAATTTGGTGTAACTGCAGCTGCTCCTGTAGCTGTAGCTGCAGCTGGTGCTGCTGACGCTGGTGCTGCTAAAGATTCATTTGACGTTGAATTGACAGCTGCTGGTGACAAAAAAGTTGGCGTTATCAAAGCTGTACGTGAAATCACTGGTCTTGGACTTAAAGAAGCTAAAGAACTTGTTGATGGTGCACCAGGTGTCATCAAAGAAGGCGTTCCAACTGCAGAAGCTGAAGAAATCAAAGCTAAATTGGAAGAAGCTGGAGCTTCAGTTACTCTTAAATAATAGAGCAACTACATTAGTAGCTTAAAAATATGATTAAACCGCTATTCTTAGGAGTAGCGGTTTTTCTTTTTGTTCTAAAAGGGGCAAAAAAGGGGAGAACTAATTATATAGTTTATCTAGGAGACAAACAAGTTTTGAATAATAGGCTTTCCATAAAAAATGATACAAGTTTTTACCCTTCAGGATTTATTTTTTTCTAGTATCATCATTCCTATGAACAGTAGAAAAGTAAGTTTTTAATTTATTGATACTCCGGATATTATAATCTCAGTATTAAAGAACTTTATTGAAGGTAATTTTCGAACGGTTTGAGGTAATTTCAATGAAATTTTAATAGATATTTCAATTTTCTTCTTGACCCTGACCTTAGGGGAGGGAGTATACTAATAATAGATAAGAAAGGAGATTACCATGCAAATCAATATGATTCGTTCAGATAAAGTTTATCAAGAGATGCTCGAGCTTCCTTTAGAAAAGAGAGAAGATCTCTTTCGAGCTAAGATTTTAGCACCTTTTGCAACTAAATACCAAACTCAACACATCCCTTTAAAAGCAAAGTACCCTGGAGGATTTGATGCTCTATTCCTACTTGGCTTTATGAATCTGTTGCCCGGAACTCTATCAGAAAAGGATAGACCGGCTATCGACGCTCTGAGCTCTGATCAACTCTGGCAAGACTGCCAGGATACCATCAAAAGGAGTATCGGTCTTTTCGAGCAAGCTGGCTATGACTTAGAGGTTGAGGATTACCATTTTACTATTTTATTAGGCAATCCAGAAAAGCCCATGCTCCAGCTCAATAAGGGTTACAGTGGAGATGGAGGTATTCCAGGCTACCTCATGCTTAGTCTGCTACCAAATGACTATACTTTACCACGTGTGCAGGCTGCGTTGGCTCACGAGTGCAATCACAATGTCCGCTTTCAATTTGTCAAATGGAATCAGCAGACGACACTAGCAGACTGGGTAGTCAGTGAAGGATTGGCAGAGTCTTTTGCTGCTGAGCTCTATGGCAAAGATCTCATTGGGCCTTGGGTCACTTCAACCAGTCCAGAGCAGTTAGAAGAGATTAAGCCCATCATCTCAAGTCAGCTTCAGCTAACAGGGATGGCGGAAATGGCTCCTTATCTATACGGTGATGAAATCGCGAAGATACAGGGTCAAATTCCGGTTGGTATGCCCTATGCTGCAGGCTATGCTTATGGCTATCATCTGATACAAGCCTATCTGAAAATGACTGGCAAGACTATTATTGAAGCAACTGTGACACCAACGGAACAGATTTTAGAGGCGACTAAAGACTTTTGGAAATGATATTTTTGCTTGCAAATCTGCCAGAGTTTGATATAATGAAAGTAATTTTTGGAGGTTACTATATGCACTATAAAAGAGTTGAATTAAAGGTCACAAATAAAGGTATACATGAACGCAAGATCTTTCAAGGTGTTAAGATTTTCAGTCGTAGCAAGTTATCCAAAGATCAGAAAAGCATTCTAACACAGAAGCTTTACCTGACTCCGAAGCAAAATATCGTTTTCTATCAGCGGACAGATGTCAATTATGACCAGAACTGGCATCATCATAAGGACTATTATGAACTAGCTTATGGCCAGTTGGACAGAGAGACGGTTTTTAAGGTTTGCCAAGATTTTGACGAACTAAGTCCTTTCCTGGAGAATGAGCTGTTAGAGAAGCTAAAAGAAAAGCTGGTAGCAGGAAAATTTTTTGAAAAATTAGATATATAAAAGTCCGACTGCTTATAAAAGCAGTCGGATTTCTTTGAGTTATAGTTTGATAATCTTTCATAAGGGAAAATAGATCTATTTTTATCATGAACAGCTAACTTAGTTAGAAATTGTGGAAACAGTATAGTTGAAATCTATGAAGAATAAGTGTATAATCAAGAAAAATGATTGAGTGCTCACTCAATTTTGTAGATGTGTAAAGGAGTTCATACAATGGTTGTTCAAGCAATACAATATAGTCGTTTCGGTGATGAAGAAGTGTTAGATTTAGTGAACATTAAATCTGATTCTTTGAAAGTGAATCAAGTTAGGGTAGAAGTTCATGCAGTTGGTTTAAATCCTATTGATTATAAGACTTTTGAAGGTGCAAAGCCACTCCGATTTCTATCTTTTATAACAAAACTAAGGAAGCCAAGTCGTTGGTTTGAGTCAAAATCATCTCTTTTTCCAAGAGGTGTTGGTCGGGATTTTGCTGGAGTTATCACAGAAATCGGTGAAGGAGTAAGTCGGTTTGCAGTAGGGGATAAGGTTTTTGGAACAATGATCAGTGACCCTGGATTGGGAACCAAGAGGGGAGCTTTGGCAACAGAAATTTGTGTTAATGAATCAGAAATTGTGTTAAAGCCAGAGATGATTGATATGAACCATGCAGCTACTATGGGTGTAGCCTCTCTAACAGTAGGAGGTGCTTTTAGAAAGATTGAGCTAAACTCTAAAGATGTTGTAGTGATTTCAGCGGCGGCAGGTGGTATTGGAAGTATTGCAGTACAGTATGCAGTTGCTAAGGGTGCAACAGTTATCGGAATTGCAAGTAAGAAGAATTCAGATTATCTGAAGTCTTTAGGTGCTATACCGGTAGCCTACGAAGAGAACATTCAGAATGCACTTCTATCAACAAGTGCAAAGCCAATTACAAAATTCTTGGATTGCTATGGAAGTGATTATGTTAAATTGGCTTTCAGTTTGGGGTTGAAGGGCACGGCTATTGGAACGCTAGTACCTTCACCATATGTTATGATAAAAGGAGCTCAGTTCACAGGTCCAAGACATTCCACATATGATGATTTTAACACTCTAGCGGAAATGGTCTCAGAAGGGAAGGTTCAGCTGAATATTGACCAGGTTTATGATTTTTCTCTAAAGTCAG
This sequence comes from Streptococcus sp. BS35b, assembly GCF_000286475.1. Lineage (NCBI taxonomy): Bacteria > Bacillati > Bacillota > Bacilli > Lactobacillales > Streptococcaceae > Streptococcus > Streptococcus sp. BS35b. The sequence continues at coordinate 16,405 of NZ_ALKH01000013.1, read as the reverse complement.
TTAGAGAGGCATATCGTAGTCTGAAGTCGGGACACACTCGAGGTAAGAAAGTTGTAAAAGTAAGAGGGTAGGAGAGAGGTGCCAGCAATGGAAAGTTTAGAACAAAAGTATGCTCAGACATTAGAAAATAGCAACTTGAGTTTAAAACAACGTCAAGTATTATTATCAAGTCTAAAGCTATTTTCAGAAATTGGCTTTGAAAATACAACAGCCAGCCTTATTGCTAAGGAGGCTGGAGTTTCAGAGGGGACAGTTTTTAGTTACTTTAAAACTAAGGAAGGAATATTAGAAGCTATTCTGTCAACTTTTCTCGAACAAGTTATTCCAGATGTGATTGCTGATTTTTCTGAGAAGAAATTTACAGCAAACCAAGAGAGTTTTCCAGTGTTTTTGAGAAGTATAGTTTGGGATAGACTAGTTTTCATTCAGGAGAATCAAATGCAAGTTAAAATTCTCTTAAGTCGTTCTTTTATTGATAAAACTATTTCTGACCAGTTAGGGAATGTTATTATTCACTCTATCATTAAGCCAATTAGTCCAGTTCTGAATCAGTTTAAAGAAAATGGTGTTATCCGAGATTGGTCAAATGAAAGAATTGTTCGCTATATTTTAGCTTTGAGTCTTTCTTATGCTCTTCCAATGATGTTGAATAATAATGAGGACCTAGACATAGATGAAGCAGTAAATGAAATAGTTGAATGCCTGTCTTTTGCCTTAGTAGAGGTAAAATAAATCTTGATTTTAAGCTTACTATTTTAAATAGTGAGCTTTTTTGAAGCCAACATAAAAATCCCCAATCATAATGATTGAGGATTAAGCAAATGAATCTTAAACAATACCTTGTGCAATCATAGCGTTGGCTACGTTTTCGAAGGCAGCGATATTTGCTCCTGCAAGGTAATCAGTACCAAGACCGTATGTTTCAGCGGTTGTTTTAGCTGTGCTGAAGATATTGGTCATGATGTCTTTGAGACGGCCGTCAACTTCTTCACGTGTCCATGAAAGGCGAAGGCTGTTTTGGCTCATTTCAAGCGCTGATACAGCTACACCACCAGCGTTGGCAGCTTTGGCAGGTCCGTAAAGGATTCCGTTTTCTTTGTAGACTTTAATCGCATCAAGGTCACTAGGCATGTTAGCACCTTCTGATACGCAGATAACTCCTTGAGCAACCAAACGTTTAGCTGCGTCACCATTGATTTCGTTTTGAGTTGCACATGGAAGAGCGATATCGTAGTTTCCAGCGTAAGTCCATACAGAACCTTCATGGTAAGTAGCAGTGGCTTTTTCAGCAGCGTATTCAGTCAAACGTGCACGACGGTTATTCTTCACATCTGCTAGAAGGTCGAAGTCGATACCATTTTCGTCAATGACATAACCATTTGAGTCAGATACAGAGATGACAGTAGCACCAAGTTCAGTTGCTTTTTGAAGAGCGTATTGGGCCACGTTACCAGAACCTGAAATCACAACCTTCTTACCAGCAAAGCTGTTACCGTTAGCTTTGAGCATCTCTTCAGTATAGTAAACCAAACCGTAACCAGTTGCTTCTGGACGAATCAAGCTACCACCGAATCCAAGAGGTTTACCAGTCAAGACACCAGCATCAAATTGGTTAAGGCGTTTGTATTGTCCGTAAAGGTAACCAATTTCACGTCCACCAACACCGATATCACCAGCAGGTACGTCAAGAGATGGTCCGATGTATTTTTGCAATTCAGTCATGAAGCTTTGGCAGAAGCGCATCACTTCAGCATCAGTCTTCCCTTTAGGATCGAAGTCTGATCCACCTTTACCTCCACCGATTGGAAGTCCAGTTAAGACGTTTTTAAAGATTTGTTCGAAGCCGAGGAATTTCAAGATCCCTTGGTTTACAGTAGGGTGGAAACGAAGTCCGCCTTTATATGGTCCAACAGCTGAGTTGAATTGAACACGGTAACCACGGTTGACTTGTACTTTACCTTCACGGTCAACCCAAGGAACACGGAAAGAAATCACGCGCTCAGGCTCGGTGATACGTGCCAAGATGTTTTCTTCAATATACTCAGGGTGTTTTTCAAATACGGGTTCCAAAGTGCTGAAGAATTCTTCAACCGCCTGGAGAAATTCAGCCTCATGCCCGTTACGAGCTTTTACAGTTTCAAACACGCTTTGGATATATTCTTTAGCAGATGTCATATCGTTCTCCTTTTGTTGTTATATTTTATTACATGAGCCATTATAGCAGAATTTTTTTTGAGTGTAAAGAAAAAAACGAAAATTTTCTAAAAATTCTTTCAATTTACATTCAGTCAATACTAAGAGCATTATCAAAAAACGAACGTTTTCTCTAGAAATAACTTTCTCAAAGAGAAAATCTTAAAGTATGGTATAATATTAGAAATAAAAGGAATCTGGAGGATCAGAATCATGGTATCAACGAAAACACAAATAGCTGGCTTTGCGTTTGACAATTGCTTGATGAATGCAGCGGGTGTGGCTTGTATGACGATAGAGGAACTAGAAGGGGTCAAAAACTCAGCAGCAGGAACATTTGTCACGAAGACAGCGACCTTGGACTTTCGTCAGGGCAATCCTGAGCCACGCTACCAGGATGTTCCACTTGGTTCTATCAACTCTATGGGCTTGCCAAATAATGGCTTAGACTATTATCTGGACTATCTTTTGGACTTGCAGGAAAAAGAGCCAAACCGTACTTTCTTTCTATCTTTAGTCGGCATGTCTCCAGAAGAAACGCATACCATCTTGAAAAAAGTGCAAGAGAGTGGATTCAAAGGACTGACAGAGCTTAATCTCTCTTGTCCAAATGTTCCAGGAAAACCTCAGATTGCTTATGATTTTGAGACAACAGACTGGATTTTGGCAGAAGTCTTTGCCTACTTTACCAAACCTCTTGGGATCAAATTGCCACCATATTTTGATATTGTCCACTTTGACCAAGCGGCAGCTATTTTCAATAAATATCCACTCAAGTTTGTTAACTGTGTTAACTCTATTGGAAACGGCCTTTATATAGAAGACGAGTCGGTCGTGATTCGTCCTAAAAATGGTTTTGGTGGCATTGGTGGAGAGTATATCAAACCGACTGCTCTTGCTAATGTGCACGCCTTTTACCAACGTCTCAATCCGCAAATCAAAATCATCGGAACGGGTGGTGTTCTAACGGGTCGTGATGCCTTTGAACATATCCTCTGCGGTGCTAGTATGGTGCAAGTAGGAACGACGCTCCACAAGGAAGGCGTTGGTGCTTTTGAACGCATTACCAATGAACTGAAAGCTATTATGGCGGAAAAAGGGTACGAGAGCCTAGAAGATTTCCGTGGGAAATTGCGCTATATTGATTAAGTTTAATAAAAAATAAGAAGAAAGGAGAGAAGATGCTAGCCATTGAAGACAGTCAGAAGTTGACTTTATCAAATCTATCTAGCTTGAACCTATTTACAGGGACAGATCAGGGTCAGTTTGAAGTTATGAAGAGTCAAGTGTTGAAGCAAATTGGTTATGATCCAGCTGATCTCAATTTTGCTTACTTTGATATGAAAGAAGTAGCTTATAAAGACTTAGAGTTGGAGTTGGTCAGTCTCCCTTTCTTTGCGGATGAGAAAATCGTGATATTAGACCATTTTGTCGATATCACAACAGCCAAGAAACGCTTTTTAGCAGATGATGAGCTCAAGTCGTTTGAAGAATACCTTGATAACCCTTCACCAACAACAAAGTTGTTGATTTTTGCAGAAGGAAAGTTAGATAGTAAAAGACGGCTGGTCAAATTGCTCAAACGAGATGCGACTGTATTTGATGCTATTGAGGCTAAGGAGCAAGAACTGCGTCAGTATTTCCGAAAATGGAGTCAGACACAAGGTTTGCAGTTTGAGGGGCAATCCTTTGAAAATCTACTCATCAAGTCCGGTTTTCAATTTAGTGAAATCCAGAAAAACCTCCTTTTTTTACAGTCTTATAAATCAGACGGCATGATTGAGGAGAAGGATATTGTCGAGGCTATTCCAAAGACTTTGCAGGACAATATTTTTGATTTGACTCAGTTTATTTTAGCTAAGAAGATTGACCAGGCGCGTGACTTGGTTAGAGATTTGACCTTACAAGGGGAGGACGAAATCAAGCTCATAGCGGTCATGTTAGGACAGTTTCGAACCTTTACCCAGGTGAAAATTTTATCAGAGACTGGTCAGACGGAATCACAGATTGCAAGCAGTCTGGGAACTTACTTGGGGCGCAATCCTAATCCTTATCAAATCAAATTTGCACTCAGAGATTCAAGAGGGATTTCCTTGAGCTTTCTCAAACAAGCTATCTGCTATTTAATTGAAGCAGACTACCAGATTAAAACAGGTGTCTATGAAAAAGGCTACCTTTTTGAGAGAGCGCTGTTACAGATATCTAGCCAAGCGTAATGAGCATAAAACTTGAAAAAAGAGGATGATTGCGTTATCATCTTCATATAGAAAGAAAAAGAGGTATTACAGATGGCTATTATCTTACCAGATCTTCCATACGCATATGACGCTTTGGAACCATACATCGATGCAGAAACAATGCACTTGCACCATGACAAACACCACCAAACTTATGTCAACAATGCCAACGCAGCTCTTGAAAAACACCCTGAAATCGGTGAAGACCTTGAAGCCTTGCTTGCTGATGTAGACTCTATCCCAGCTGATATCCGCCAAGCGCTTATCAATAACGGTGGGGGACACTTGAACCACGCTCTTTTCTGGGAATGGATGACTCCTGAAAAAACTGCTCCATCAGCAGAACTTGAAGCAGCAATCGATGCAACATTTGGTTCATTTGAAGAATTCCAAGCAGCCTTTACAGCAGCAGCTACAACTCGTTTCGGTTCTGGCTGGGCTTGGTTGGTTGTCAACAAAGAAGGGAAGCTTGAAGTAACTTCAACAGCAAACCAAGACACACCAATCTCAGAAGGCAAAAAACCAATCTTGGGCTTGGACGTTTGGGAACATGCTTACTACGTGAAATACCGCAACGTGCGTCCTGACTATATCAAAGCTTTCTTCTCAGTGATTAACTGGAACAAAGTAAATGAGCTTTATGCAGCAGCTAAATAAAAAATAGGAAGGGAAGAGCCGATCTTCTCTTTTTGGTTTATATGGCAGAAGTCTGACAAAATCGTCAGACTTTTTTCATTTTTATGAGAAATGTGCTAATTGCTAGAAATTATGGTAAAATAGAGTGTTAAGTAATCGTGGAAAAGGAAGACTATGCGTAAAGAAATTGCACCTGAATTATACAACTATAACAAGTTTCCTGGCCCAGAATTTCATATAAATGGGGATAAGGTTGAGACTGAAGGGATTGCTTTTACCTTGGTTGAAAATATCAAGGATGCTTTCGATGTGACAGTCTTTAATCAGCGCTTCTCAGAAGTGTTGACCAAGTTTGATTATGTCGTGGGTGACTGGAGCAATGAACAGCTCCGCCTACGTGGCTTTTACAAAGACGACCGAACAGAGGAAAAAAATGAAAAGATTAGTCGCTTACAGGATTATCTTTTAGAGTACTGTAGTTATGGTTGTGCCTATTTTGTTCTAGAAAATCAAGCACCGAAACGGGCTTCATTTGACAAGAAAATGCGTAAAAAAGAGGAGGAGAATCTTTCTAGAAGAGGCAAGAAACCTTCGCAAAACAAGAGAAAACCAAATGCGGATAAGCGAAATAGACGTCGTCATAAGGACCAAAAGTCTCAGAAAGAGGACAAGGGACAGCGCCATTTTGTCATTCGTCAGAAATAGATAGAGAATAAGGAGAAGAGATGAAACCGTCTATTTATAGTTTAACACGTCAAACCATGCAAGAATGGGTATTAGAACAAGGAGAAAAGAAATTCCGAGCAGATCAAATCTGGGAATGGCTCTATCGTAAACGTGTCCAGTCATTTGAAGAAATGACCAACCTTTCCAAGGATTTGATTGCTAAGCTCAATGACCAGTTTGTGGTCAATCCATTGAAACAACGGATTGTACAAGAGTCTGCTGATGGTACTGTTAAGTATCTTTTCGAGTTGCCAGATGGCATGTTGATTGAGACAGTACTCATGCGTCAACACTACGGTTTGTCAGTCTGTGTAACCACTCAGGTTGGCTGTAATATTGGTTGTACCTTCTGTGCATCAGGTTTGATTAAAAAGCAACGTGACCTCAATAACGGGGAAATCGTAGCGCAGATTATGCTAGTTCAGAAATACTTTGATGAGCGTGGTCAGGACGAGCGTGTCAGTCATATCGTTGTCATGGGAATTGGTGAACCATTTGATAACTACAACAATGTTTTGAATTTTGTTCGTACCATCAATGATGACAAGGGAATGGCTATCGGTGCTCGTCACATCACAGTTTCAACTTCAGGTTTGGCCCATAAAATTCGTGACTTTGCTAATGAAGGGGTTCAGGTTAATCTGGCTGTGTCTCTTCACGCACCAAACAATGAATTGCGCTCAAGCATCATGAAGATTAACCGTGCCTTTCCGATTGAAAAGCTCTTTGCAGCTATTGAGTACTATATCGAAACAACCAATCGCCGTGTGACCTTTGAATATATCATGCTCAATGAAGTCAACGATGGTGTAGAACAAGCCTTGGAATTGGCTGAATTGCTCAAAAACGTCAAGAAATTGTCATATGTCAACTTGATTCCCTATAACCCAGTTAGTGAACATGACCAATATAGCCGTAGTCCTAAAGAGCGCGTGATGGCCTTCTACGATACCCTCAAGAAAAAAGGGGTCAACTGTGTTGTCCGTCAAGAGCATGGTACAGATATTGATGCAGCTTGTGGACAATTACGCTCCAATACAATGAAACGTGACCGCCAGAAGGCAGTCGCAGCGGTAAATCCATAAAATGACTAAAAAAAGAGAATTAATCTTGAGATTGGGAGTGGCTGTTTACAGCCTATCCATTGTCTGTTTTTGCTTCACTCCCCAGCCTCAACTTCCTACAGGAGTGGAAACTCCAGGTATTCAAACTTTTGGACGCCTGGTTTTTCTTTTAACTCCCTTAAACTCCCTTTGGAATCTGGGTGAAGTGACCAGTTTGGGACAAGTCCTTTGGATCTTTTTGCAGAACATTTTAAATGTCTTCTTGCTTTTCCCACTAGTCTTTCAACTGATTTATCTCTGTCCAAATTTACGACAAACGAAAAAAATCATCCTTCTCAGTTTTCTACTGAGTCTAGGAATTGAGTGCACGCAACTAGTTTTAGATTTTTTATTCGACTTTAATCGGGTCTTTGAGATTGATGATTTGTGGACCAATACTCTGGGAGGCTATCTGGCTTGGGTCCTCTATAAAGGACTGCATAAAAATAAGATAAGGAATTAGAATGAGTATTTTAGAAGTTAAAAATTTAAGTCACGGTTTTGGTGACCGTGCAATTTTTGAAGATGTGTCCTTCCGTCTCCTAAAGGGAGAGCACATCGGTCTTGTCGGTGCCAATGGTGAAGGAAAATCAACCTTTATGAGTATCGTGACTGGTAAAATGCTGCCAGATGAAGGAAAGGTGGAGTGGTCTAAGTATGTGACTGCTGGCTATCTGGATCAGCACGCTGTGCTAAAGGAAGGTCAAACCGTGCGTGATGTCTTGCGGACAGCCTTTGATGAGCTATTTAAAGCAGAAGCTCGTATCAATGACCTCTATATGGAAATGGCAGAGGACGGAGCGGATATTGATGCACTCATGGAAGAAGTTGGCGAACTCCAAGACCGTTTGGAGAGTCGAGATTTCTATACTTTGGATGCTAAGATTGATGAAGTAGCGCGTGCCCTCGGTGTCATGGACTATGGCATGGATACAGATGTAACAGCCTTATCAGGTGGACAAAGAACCAAGGTTCTTTTGGCTAAACTCCTCCTTGAAAAACCAGATATTTTGTTGCTTGACGAGCCAACCAACTACTTGGATGCTGAACACATTGACTGGCTCAAGCGTTATCTCCAAAACTATGATAATGCCTTTGTCCTTATTTCGCATGATATTCCTTTCCTAAACGACGTAATCAATATCGTCTACCATGTGGAAAATCAACAGTTGACGCGTTACTCTGGTGACTACTACCAGTTCCAAGAAGTCTATGCCATGAAGAAATCTCAGTTGGAAGCCGCCTACGAACGTCAGCAGAAAGAGATAGCGGACCTCAAGGATTTCGTAGCCCGCAATAAAGCCCGTGTCGCAACTCGAAACATGGCCATGTCCCGCCAGAAGAAATTGGATAAGATGGATATTATTGAACTGCAAAGTGAGAAGCCAAAACCATCCTTTGATTTCAAACCAGCTCGTACGCCAGGGCGCTTTATATTCCAAGCCAAGGACTTGCAGATTGGTTATGACCGTCCTCTTACCAAGCCTTTAAACCTTACTTTTGAACGCAATCAAAAGGTTGCTATTATCGGGGCCAATGGTATTGGGAAAACAACTCTCTTGAAGTCTCTCTTGGGCATTATTCCGCCAATCGCTGGAGAAGTTGAACGAGGTGATTACCTAGAACTTGGTTACTTTGAACAGGAAGTAGAAGGTGGCAATAGTCAAACACCACTAGAGGCCGTCTGGAATACCTTTCCTGCCCTTAATCAAGCAGAAGTCCGTGCAGCCCTTGCTCGTTGTGGTTTGACAACCAAACATATCGAAAGTCAGATTCAGGTCTTGTCAGGCGGGGAACAGGCCAAGGTGCGTTTCTGTCTCTTGATGAACCGTGAAAACAACGTTTTGGTCCTAGACGAGCCGACCAACCACTTGGATGTAGATGCCAAGGATGAACTCAAACGCGCTCTCAAAGAATACAAGGGAAGCATTCTCATGGTTTGCCACGAACCAGAGTTTTATGAAGGCTGGATGGACCAAATCTGGGACTTTAACAAGCTAACTTAAAAATGAGAAAAAAGAAATACAGTATCGAATGCGGATACTGTATTTTTTAGGTTATTTAGGATTTAAAATCGTAATCTTTCACTACTTCGATGCTATCGATAGTGATAGCAGTAGTTGGTTTGTCTTTTTCATCTTTTTCAGCCTTGGCAATCTTATCGACAACATCCATGCCATCGATGACTTGACCAAAGACAGGATGTTTACCATCTAGGCTAGGATTTCCTCCCTCTTTATAGGCTTCGATGATTTTCTTAGGATACTTGCTGGTAGGGAGCTTAGCTGAAATATCTGTTGAGTTTTGGTTGATGAAGAACTGGCTACCGTTGGTGTTTGGCTGACCAGTGTTAGCCATAGCAAGAGCTCCGCGGATATTGTATAGGTAAGGAGAAATTTCATTTTTGAAACCAGTTCCCTTGTCCTTCGTTTTATCCTTATCATGCCAGATAGATTGACCACCTGTACCATCTCCCTTAGGATCTCCAGTTTGGACCATAAAGCCATCGATGACACGGTGGAAAGTGATGCCGTTATAGTAGCCTTCTTTAGCGTGAGTAAGGAAGTTTTCAACTGCTAGAGGTGCTAGTTTTGGAAAGAGTTTGATGCGTATATCACCCTGACTTGTGTGGAGAATGACTTCAGCTTCATCTTCAGCAACTTCTTTAGAAAGTTGAGGGAAGTTAGCATTTTCATTGGTCAAAGCGTCATTCAAATCTTTGGCAGCCTGAGCAGCTGCTTTAGAACTTTCTTCAGCTGAGATACTGGAGTCGACATAGTCATCGCCGCGCAGACTACGTTGGATACTGCTACATCCAGCTAGGGCAACAGTTGATAGTAAAAGAAGGGTTGCTAGTTTTTTCATTGTTAACCTCTCAAAAATTCATTTCTATCATTGTACCTTAAAAGGAAGTGGATTTCAAATGTAAAAGATTTTACTAAAAGTTTCTAGTAGCTGAAAAAATTAAAACTCTGTCAAGTTTTTTTCTTGACACCTGTCAGAAATCTGCTATAATAGAACATGTGCTAAATAGCTCAGCTATTTCACCGAAATAAAAAAATAAGAAAAGAGACTTTAAAAATGGCAGTTAAAATCCGTTTGACTCGTATGGGTTCTAAGAAAAAACCTTTCTACCGTATCAACGTAGCAGACTCACGTTCACCACGTGACGGACGTTTCATCGAAACAGTTGGTACTTACAACCCACTTGTTGCTGAAAACCAAGTAACTTTGAAAGAAGACCGCGTTCTTGCATGGTTGGCTGATGGAGCTCAACCTTCAGATACAGTTCGCAACATCCTTTCAAAAGAAGGCGTATTGAAAAAATTCCACGATTCTAAATTCTCAAAATAAGTTTAAAGTAGGTTGACAGATGGATACGATTGAAAATCTCATTATTGCGATTGTGAAACCTTTGATTTCACAACCTGATGCCTTAACTATCAAGATTGAAGACACACCAGAATTTTTGGAGTATCACTTGGATCTTGACCAAAGCGATGTCGGTCGTGTTATCGGTCGTAAGGGTCGCACTATCTCAGCGATAAGAACGATTGTCTACTCTGTCCCAACTGAAGACAAAAAAGTAAGAATCGTTATCGATGAAAAATAAAAAAGCGGGACAGATGTCTCGCTTTTTTGTGAGGAGGAGAAGATGAAGGATTTAACCTTTAGACAATTACAAGCTTACTTACTCGAACATTACCAGCAATCTCGAACTGAGGAAGGTCTCTTTATCAAGCTAGTGGAGGAAGTCGGAGAAGTAGCCGAGGTCTTGAATGGGCGCTCTGGTCGAAAAGAGGGCGTTCAGGACTCAAACGAGGAACTAGCCAAAGAATTGGCTGATATTATTCACTACACTGTCGCAATTGCGGCTATTAATGACATAGACCTAACCAAAACCATCTTTGACAAAGATAAGCAGGCTGCCATTAAGTATCAACATGAAAGAGATTTGGAAGGATTTTTGAATGGGAAGGAGAGTTGATGTCCTCTTTCTTCAACTTGTGAAAATCCCTGGAACGTGATAAAATAAAGGATAGAAATAGATACTGGAGACAAGATGAACTACTTTAATGTTGGGAAAATCGTTAATACGCAGGGTCTGCAGGGTGAGATGCGCGTCTTGTCTGTGACGGATTTTGCCGAGGAACGATTTAAAAAGGGAGCAGAGCTGGCTTTATTTGATGATAAAGATCAGTTTGTCCAAACAGTGACCATCGCAAGTCACCGCAAGCATAAGAACTTTGACGTTATCAAATTCAAAGACATGTACCATATCAATGCGATTGAAAAGTATAAGGGTTATAGTCTCAAGGTCGCTGAGGAAGATTTGAATGATTTAGATGATGGTGAATTCTACTATCACGAGATTATCGGTTTGGATGTTTACGAGGGAGATAACTTGATTGGAACCGTCAAGGAAATCCTACAACCAGGTGCCAATGATGTCTGGGTGGTCAAGCGAAAAGGTAAGCGAGATTTGCTTTTACCCTACATTCCGCCAGTAGTTCTCAATGTTGATATTCCAAACAAACGGGTCGAAGTAGAAATCTTAGAAGGGTTAGATGATGAAGATTGATATTTTAACCCTCTTTCCTGAGATGTTTTCTCCGCTGGAGCACTCGATTGTTGGAAAGGCTCGAGAAAAAGGGCTCTTGGATATCCAGTACCATAATTTCAGAGAATACGCTGAAAAAGCCCGTCATGTTGACGATGAGCCCTACGGAGGCGGTCAAGGAATGTTGCTCCGTGCCCAACCTATTTTCGATGCCTTTGATGCCATTGAAAAGAATAATCCCCGCGTCATTCTTCTCGATCCTGCTGGGAAACAGTTCGATCAAGCGTACGCTGAGGATTTGGCTCAAGAAGAGGAACTGATTTTTATCTGCGGTCACTACGAAGGGTATGACGAGCGCATCAAGACCTTGGTAACCGATGAAATTTCCCTAGGAGATTATGTACTGACTGGTGGTGAGTTGGCGGCCATGACCATGATCGATGCGACCGTTCGCCTGATACCAGAAGTGATTGGCAAGGAGTCTAGTCACCAAGATGATAGTTTTTCTTCGGGACTCCTCGAATATCCTCAATACACACGCCCTTATGACTATCGAGGCATGGTGGTACCAGATGTTCTCATGAGTGGACACCATGAAAAGATTCGTCAGTGGCGACTGTATGAGAGCCTAAAGAAAACCTACGAGCGCAGACCCGACCTGCTAGATAACTATCAACTAACAGCAGAAGAAGAAAAAATGCTGGCTGAAATCAAAGAAAACAAAGAATAAAGGAGAACCTTATGCAAGTAATCAAACGTAATGGAGAAATTGCTGAATTTGATCCAGATAAAATTTACCAAGCTGTCCTAAAAGCAGCTCAAACCGTTTATGTTTTGACAGATGATTTGCGTCAAAACCTTGCACAAGTTACTAAAAAAGTCGTTTTGGACTTGGAAGAAGCAAAAGTGGAACGTGCGACTATCAGCATGATCCAATCAATGGTTGAGCACCGCTTACTTGGAGCTGGCTACATTACTATTGCAGAACACTATATCTCTTATCGCTTGCAACGCGATTTGGAGAGAAGTGGTTATGGTGACCATATCGCCGTTCATCTTCATTTTGAACAAATCCGTTAAGAAAAAGAGTGGGATGCAATGAACATCTCACTCTTTCTTAAATAGACTTTTCTGCGCTTTTTGTACGGTTGAGGGAACAAAACGAAGCCGTTTAATATCACTGATACGAATGATTCGGGTCACGTTTTTTGAAAAATTCTTGACGATAATTTGTTGGCGATTGGCGTCGTGTTTGACAATATCACCCGTAAAACTTGTTTCTGCAAGTATGACATGAACAGCCGTCTTTTTCTGGATGGCTTGTTCAATCATAGCAGTAAGGGAGTTGTCCTCGATTTGAGGATGATCATCATTCCCATTGAGAAAACTATGTAGTTTATCTAGAACTAGTTGGAATGCCTGTCTCATAGAATCCTCCCTTCTTATATATCCACATTATATAAAATTTTCTTAAAAACTACAAGATTTTTCGAATAATCTAATGAAAACTAAAAAGGAGAACAAAATGGCAGAATTTACATTTGAAATCGAAGAACACTTACTGACCTTGTCCGAAAATGAAAAAGGATGGACAAAAGAACTAAATCGCGTTAGCTTTAATGGAGCACCAGCAAAGTTTGATATTCGTTCTTGGAGTCCTGACCATACCAAAATGGGCAAAGGAATCACACTTTCCAATGAAGAGTTTCAGGTAATGGTCGATGCCTTTAAAGGTGGACAATAAAAAGAATCTTGAGTTCTACTCAAGATTCTTTTTTTATGACACAATATAGTCACAGAGAGAAGTTTTAGCCAATTGAATAAAAGTCTCTCTGAATTCTTCAGGTGGTGTTGGATTATCCTTACGAATCCACACTTCAATGAATGAAATCGCCATGGTCGTAATGATATAGGCTATGTCCTCTTCACTAAAACTATATTTCAGCTGGTAGTTAACATTTTTTAGTACCCACTGAGAATATTTCTCGCGTAGAAACTCCCTCCAACAAGTGGTGGCTTGAGAATTGTACAAGGTACCGACGACTTCTCGCTTTTCATAGATGAGAGGGAGAATGTGGTCTGCTAAGAAAGTGATGGGATCGCCATCTCTTTTAGGACAGTAGTTGTTAAAATTATTAAAGATCTGTTGATCAGTTTCCTTGTGGATATAATCAATAATATCTTCAAAGTTATTAAAGTGCTTTTGATAAATCGCTTGGCGGGAAATACCAGCTTCTGCAGCAATCTCAGTCATGGTAAAAGAAGTCCGCTGAGGGTTTCTCCTTGCAAGAGTGATAAAAGCACCTAAGATTAACTCTCTAGTTTTATTTGCCATAGCTTTACCTTCCTATCTATAAATATTAAAAATACTAGATTTAGTATTACCCGAGCTTTCCCTTTAGCATAAATAAACTGAATAGATGATTATTCGAAAGCCTTTATAAGACTATTATATCATAGATTTATTATAAATAACAGATTATTACGGGGAGCCAGTACTATTTGCAAACTCCTATTATGTCAGTATTTTCAGATAATTTTTAGGAAAGTCATTTTTTTATATGGTGTTATGAAATAATATATCAAAACACTTGACAATGTGTAAATAAATAATTTGATAGATAAAAAGATTTCAATAAAAATATTCAACGATATGTAGTATAATAGTTATGGATAATATTTTGCTATATTTCCATCTGACCAAGAGTAATGATACTCCTGCTAAAGATTGAATTGAATAAATATTTCGAAATACTATAATAGTGTACTCATTTTTAAAAGCAAGTGTTACAAGGAAGTTATCGTGTAACAAATTATGCGATTGAAAGGGGTGTTGCCTACTGGGAGAAGAAGATGCACTATTCAATCAATTTCAATCATTTAGAAAGGAAAGTCATGAAATTTAAGAAATTGTGGCTCTATATTTTAACGCCACTACTCGTTTTATTGGGTTCTGCTGTTCTGACAAATACAGTTCAAGCAAAGGAATTGCAACATGTTATCACTAATGTCCAAATGTGGGATGTCGATAATGGTGGTGTAAAGAAACCAAATGCTGATGGGACCTATGAGTTGACCATGAACAACGATTACCCTAACTATAAGTACATGGTAGACTTTGATTTGAGTAATTATAATGGTAAGCTTGAGGAAGGCGATACTTTTACTTTTACTATCCCTGCGCCATTGACCGTAGAGAATAAGACGTTTGATATTACGGACAAGAGTACAGGCGTTGCAGTAGCCTCTGCTAATGTTGTATCTAGTGGGAAAAATGCTGGTGGTAAGGTTACCATGACCTTGCAAAACCTAAAAGCATATCTTGCTAAAAAAGGTGGAACACAGGTAAATGATGTTTCAGGTACATTTTATACTGGATTTAGTATTAGACAAGATACAAGTAAAACAACTATTACCTATCCAACGACTGAAACAAAAGACAAGATTACACATGTAATTAAGTCAAAAAAACCTAGTACTCCTGATTATGGTAACGAAGTTGGTGTAACAAACTTTGCAAAGGTTAATGGTATTATTACGAAAGAGCACTGGGAATCAAAACTTTTAAATAAGAGTGGAGAGTACCACCATCCATTTATTATTCGTGTGAATGATAGACAGGCAAGTTATAATACGTTAGAAATTCATGACTCTATTTTAGAGGATGGATATTCGCCAGCTCAATTTGTTCCTGAATCGTTAGAAATTAAATATGGCTATTACGACAAGCGCTATAGTTTCCATGATGAAAAGCCTATGAAAGAGGGCGTCGATTACACCGTGGAGTGGAACGATTCTTATACCGATTTTAAAATTAAGATTAGTAATGCCTCTTCAAAAAAGGCTTCAAATGGGAAACCTGCTTCATTCCGTATAACCTATAAGACAACGGCTCCGGGAGATGGAACAAAAATCGGAAATAGCGCGGAAGTAAAAGGTGACGATGTTCCGCTAAGTTCTCGTACTGATGAAACTAAAACAAAACTCATTGTTTCTCGCAATTCTCAGATTACTGATGGTGGTACTATCCAGTTGAAAACAGGATATCGAATCACTCTTTATAAAGTTGATGAAAAGACTCTTGATCGTTTGGTTGGAGCTAAATTCAAGATAACACCGCCATCAGGTGCAACTGCTACTGAAGAAACTGTAACAACGAATGCTGACGGAGTAGCACAATCTTCAGTGTATTCTGAAGACGATGTGAAAAAAGGTAATTTCACTGTTACAGAAATTGAAGCTCCTAAGGGATATGAATTGGATTCAACTCCATTTGAAGTAACCGTAGGAAAAGATGGGGTTATTAAGACAGTTAAGAACAAACGCACTTCAGCTAAAGCCCAACTATCTGCCATCAAGAAATTGACAGGTCGTGCGATGAAAGCTGGCGAGTTTGAATTTGACTTGTTTGATGATAAGACAAATAAAGTTGTTGAAACAGTAACAAACGATCAAGATGGAAACATTAAGTTTACTGAATTGTCATTTGACCAAGAAGGGGAATACACTTACCACATCGTAGAGAAGAAAGCCAACACAACAGAAAAAGGTGTTACTTATGATGCTAACCCTGTTGGCGTTACAGTCACTGTAACAGCAGACTCTGAAGGGAAATTGGCTGCAGCTGTGTCTTACGAAAGTGATGATAAGACTTTCGAAAACACCTACGCTGCTGAAAAGACTTCAGCTTCTCTTGAAGTGACTAAGAAGTTGACTGGCCGTGAGTTGAAAGCTGATGAATTTGAGTTTGTCTTGAAGAATGATGCAGATGGTTCAGAACTTCAAAAAGTGAAGAACACTGCTGACGGTAAAGTAACATTCGCTCCAATTGAATATACTAAAGCTGGTACATACAACTACACCATAGTTGAAACAAACGCTGGTAAGACTGTTGACGGTGTGACTTACGATAATCTTGAAGTTAAAGTCAAAGTAGAAGTTACAGATGA